>CAIUPC010000832.1 GCA_903900905.1 uncultured Acetobacteraceae bacterium | reverse complement strand
TGCGGAAACGAAAATTTGGCAGGGGGGGACAACGGTTTTTTCTCCGCGTCATGGCCCGGCTGGTCCGGGCCAACCCCGCCCGCACCCTGCCGCGATAGGTGGCCCGGACAAGCCGGGCCATGACGAGGAGAAAATACCGATGTCCATACCTGCCAAATTTTCGTTTCCGCGATCTTTGAATCCGGTAGGGACAAGCCGGGCCATGACGGGGAGAAAATACCGTTGTCCCCACCTGCCAAATTTTCGTTTCCGCAATCTGTGAATCCCGTAGGGACGAGCCGGGCCATGACGTTGAGAGCATGAGTGAACAGCAACAGCGCCTGGTATTAGGTCGGCATCCACGCCTTGCGAGGTTCCACGAGCGAAAAGGCGTGGGTGCCGACCTGCGTCGGCATGACGGGGCGGCCTGGCCTCAGAACGGTATCTCAAGCTCCAGCCGCCAGCGCAGCGCGCCCTGCGGGCTTTCGGGCGTCATGCCGAACAGCCAGCCGAGTTCGTATTTGATCTTGCCGGCGCGCCCGAGACCGAGTTCGCTCAGGCGCATGGCGCCCACCGCCACCGGCCCGGCGAGCAATTGCTGTTTCGACAAGCGGGGCACGCTGCCGAGCACGCCGGTATCGCCATAGACCTCGATCGCCGGGGACAGCGGGCCCCAGACATTCCAGCGGTTCTGCCAGGCGTAGGAGAAATCCAGCCCCTGTGTCGTCTGCCCCGGCCCGAGTTCGCGGGTGAAGAACAGATTGATCGTCTGCGTCGTCGGCCCGATATCCTTGGCGATCACCGGTCCGAACGTCACCTGGTTCGGCGCCGCATGGGCGCCGCGGGTGATCGATTGGCCGTATTCAAAGTAAAAGCCGAGATCGACGAAGGCCTCCCCAGGTTCGGTGATCTGGAACATATTCTCCAGCACCACGGCATCGGCGAGAAGCGGTTGGCCGGGACCGGGGTCCTTGTTGAAGCCGAGTTCCAACTCGAAGTGCCACCAGCTGGTCAGGCCGGTTCCAATCTCGATCGTATGGCTCTGGGCACCGCTTTTATCGCCCTTGCGGTCGAACGCGGCGGAGCCGTTGGTTTCGAATTCCAACTCGCCCTGATCGACCGAGCGCGGCGAAACCACGCGGTAATCAGCGGACGCGGCGGCGGGCGCCAGCGCCACCAGGGCGCCGGTGAGCAGACGGAACAGGTTTTTCATCGGGCGATCAGTACAGCCTTGGCGGTATCCTGGTGGAAATCACCGAACACCGGATACTCGCCCGGCGCGAGCGGACCCAGGAACACGGTGATCGTCTGACCGGGACCCACCAGTTTTTCCCGGTTCAGTTTGGTGCTTTCGAATTCTTCGGCGGTGTTGTCCGAATTTTTGACCAGCAGCTTGAACTTCACATTGGCCGGCACTTCAAGCCGATCGGGGATGAAGCGGTGGTTCTTGATTTCGAACATCGGGGAGTCTTCGGCACGGGCCGGCGGTGATGCCAATACCAGCGCGAACAGCGCCGCGACCGCGACCAGCTTCCCGCGGGGCGGCCGCCCGATCAGCCGCGCCAGGCCGGCCAGGGTGACCAAGGTCGCCACCCAGGCCAGCAGCTGAATGCCCGAGGGCCGTGCGGAGTAGCCGATGAGCGCCCGCATGCCGCGGCCGACGATGGAATCATCGGCGAGGAAGGCACTCGTGTCCCACAACTGCTCCCCCAATCCCGGCAGCATATCGGCCGCATGCAGCACCGAAGCCGCCTGCCCGGCCATGCCGGCGGCCAGCAGCGCGATCAGCGCGTTGGTGACGGAGAAGAGGCGATGCATCGGAATGCGCACCAGCCCGCGATACAGCAGCCAGGACAAAACCGCCGCGGCGGCGATGCCCATCACCCCGCCCACGAGAATGGCGCCGAAACCGGTGTGCGAGCCCACGACCGTGCCATACAGGAACAGCACGACCTCCGCCCCTTCGCGCATCACCGCCACCGCGATGACAGACGCGAGCGCGGCGAGCGTGCGTTGGCCGAGTTGCACGGCGCGGCCGATCTGACGGAATTCGGCGACCATGGTGCGGGCGTGGTGGGACATCCAGACGATGTGCCAGCCGAGCATGAGCACGGCGAAGATCAGGATGGCGGCGGTGAAGGCTTCCTGGCCCGCGCCCTCAAACGCTTCGGACAGGGCGCCGGCGAAGACCGCGATCAGGGCAGCACCGGCCAGACCGGCGGCGATCCCGCCGGCGATCCAGCGGCCGCGCCCGATTACGCCCGTGGAGGCGGCGAGGATAATCCCGATGATCAGCCCCGCTTCCATGGCTTCGCGGAAGACGAGGATCATACTGACAAACATGCCGGCCCGGCTCCAACACTGCAATTGCGAGTTATTCGCAACTGAGGTGACATTACAGTCCGTTGGCCGGGCACGCAAGAGGCGCATCCGGCCGGGCATCGGCCGCCATGGTCATGCGACGGCGGCAAATGGGCAGGAGGCGCGGTTATGCCCGACCCTGTGCCGCGGCCCCGGACAGAAGCTGCGTTCTTCGCATGGGAGGCCAGCCAAACGGGGCGGCATGAGCGCGCGGAGGTTGTACGATCCACACGAGAGACCGGGACCTGCGACGCGCCTCAGGGCATCGGAGCCTACCCACGCGGCACAACCGAGGGATTTGCCAGCCGTAACGGCATCCCCGCGGCATAGTTGGCGATCTGCTCAAACGTTTCGTCGAAATAGAGCTCGAAATTGTCCCATTCCGCCCAGCCCAGATGCGGCGTGCACACCACGTTCGGCATCGTCAAAAACGGGTGGTCCCCGTTAACGATCGGCTCCTGCTCATACACATCCACCCCCGCGTAGCCCGGCCGCCCCGCTTGCAGCGCCGCCAGCAGCGCCCCCGGCTGGATCAGCTCGGCGCGGGAGGTGTTGAGGATCAGCGAGGTCGGCTTCATCCGCGCCAGATCCTCCGGCCCCACGATCCCCCGCGTATCCGGGCGCAGGCGCACGTGAAGCGACAGCACGTCGGATTGCTCGAAGAACGCGGCCTTGCTTTCGGCGACGGAATACCCGAGGTCCGCCGCGCGTTTGGCCGATGCCGCCTGGCCCCAGACCAGCACCTTCATGCCCAGCCCGGCACCGGCCTCGGCCACCAAAGACCCGATATTGCCCAGCCCGAAAATCCCCAGCGTGCTGCCGCGCAGCCGGTGCGACAGCGTGGTGGGGGATTCGCCCCGGCGCATCCGCTCGGCTTCGTAGACAATATTCCGCCGCGCCGAGAGCATCAGCGCCACCGTCAATTCCGCCGGCGCAACGGGGGAGTTGCTCTTGCCGGTCGTCACCAGCACCCCGTGATCGGTCGCCGCCGTGTAATCGATCGTGGTAGCATTGCGCCCGACCAGCGCGATCATGCGCAGGTTCGGCAGCCGCTCGATCAACGCGCGGGAGAATTCCACCCGTTCCCGCACCGCGACCACGATCTCCGCCGGCAGCAGCCGATCGACCAGCTGCTCAAAATCCGCGGCCGGCTCGCGGTAGCAGGTGACCGTGTGGCCAGCCAGCCGCTGGAAACAGGCGAGGCGGGGGACGAGGCCCTGATACTCGTCCGGAATGACGATGTGCATCAGTATGGCACCGTGCCCTTGACGACGGTTCGGTGCAGCACGCGCCGGTTCACGCCCATCGCCTCATGCGGCAAAGCCCGATGCACCAGGCAGCGATTGTCCCACAGCACCAGATCCCCCTGCTGCCAGCGATGCGTGTAGACAAACCGGCCCTGGCTCACATGCCCAATCATGCGCTTGAGCAGCGCCTGCCCATCTTCCTTGGGCCAGCCGACAATGTGGGAGGCATGGTTGCCCAGATACAGCGCCTTCGCCCCGGTATCGGGATGGATGCGCACCAGCGGGTGATCCACGGGCGGGCGTTCGGCGATCTGCTCCGGCGTGGCGGGGCGGCCGCCGCACTGGATGCGGCTCGCCTCCCAGCTATGGATGGCGCGCAGGCCGGCGATCTCGGCCTTGGTGGCGTCCGGCAGCGCCGCATAGGCCTTGGCGGTATTGGCGAACTGCGTCTCCCCGCCCTTCGGCGGCAGTTCCACCGCGTGCAGCATGGTCAGCAGCGACGGCACGGCGTGGTACGACTTGTCGCTGTGCCAGTAGTAATTGCCGCGCTCGCGCAGCACCTCCGACGGGTTGCCCTCGGCGTCCAGGTTGGAAACCGTGTGCACCGGCGCGTAGTTCTTGGAGTCGATCAGGCGGTTCACATGCGCGCCCTCGATCTCCCCGAAATGCAGGGTGAAGGCGTATTGCTGGTCCTTGGTCAGCGACTGGCCGCGGAACACCAGCACCGGATGCGCCCGGAACAGCCGCATCACCCGATCCCGATCGGCGTCCGACAGCGGTTGCGACAGGTCGATATCGGTGATCTCGATGCCGCCGAAATCCGCCAGCGCCGCCGATTCCTCCGGGCTGGGGCCGCTGGGAGGGATGCCGTGGGCCGGGCGGGGTGCGTCGAGAGTCGCGCTCATGGTCGTGCCTTCCTGAGTTTGGCGGGACTCTTTCAAACGGGTTGCCCGGTGTCAAACCGGGGCGCACCGCCTTTAGGGTGCTTGGGTGAAGCCTATCAGGCGCCGGATATGGGTCGTGGCTGGCCACACGCGTCATCCCCGGGCTTGTCCCGGGGACCAAGACCCGCACAATTCTGCGCATTCGTGCCGCGATAGGTCCCCGGGACGAGCCCGGGGATGACGCGAGGAGAGCATGGCCGCCTTCCCAACCCGGGCCATTGCGATACGATGCGGGGAATGACGGCAACGCCTGAAACCGATGGTCCCCTAATTCATCCCGGCACGGTGGGATGGCAACGCACGCTCTGGGTCATGGTCGGCATTCAGTTCGTCATGACCGCGGCCATGAGCTTCCTCAGTCCCATCATCCCGCTGATGCTGCCGCAGCTGGGGGTGGAGACGATCGAGGGCGTGGATATCTGGTCGGGCCTCATCAACGGCTCGACCTCCTTCGTCGCCGCCTTCGCCGCGCCCATCTGGGGGCGGATCGCCGATAAGCACGGGCGCAAGCTGTCGCTGGTGCGATCGAGCTGCGCCATCGCCCTGTTCACCGGCCTGATGGGCCTGGCCACCAACGTCTGGTGGTTCTTCGGCGCCCGCGCGCTGATGGGGGCTTTCGCCGGCTTTTCCACCTCCGCCATCGCCCTGGTCGCCAGCCAGGTGCCGGAGCGGCGGATTGGCTACGCCCTCGGCTGGCTCGCGACCGGGCAGATGGTGGGATCGCTTGTCGGCCCGGTGCTGGGCGGCGCGCTGGCGGACGTCACCGGCAGCTACCGCACGCCGTTCTTCATCACCTGCGCCGCCACCTTCGGCACGCTGGCGATGGTGTGGTTCCTGGTGAAGGAGTCGTTCACCCCGCCTAAAGCCTCCGCCAAGGATCGCTCGTTCCGGGCGACGCTGCGGCTGCTGACGGGGTCCGGCGCCCTGATGGCGCTGTTCTTCGTGCTGCTGATGGCCCAGTTCGGGGTCCGCACCGTGCAGCCGGTGGTTACGGTTTTCGTGCAGGAGCTGATTGGCACCCCGCCGCAAATCGCCACTCTGGCGGGGGTGGCGTTTTCGATTACCGGGCTGGCGAACCTGATGTCCTCGCCGTTTCTGGGCAACCGGAGCGATATCATCGGGTACCGGCGGGTGCTGCTGATCTGCCTGCTGGGGGCGACGCTGACCAGCCTGCCGCAGATCTGGGTGGACGATTACTGGGTCTTCGTGGCGGAGCGCTTCGCCGTCGGCCTGTTTATCGGCGGCATCGTGCCGACCGCCAACGCGTTGATCGGGCGGAGCGTGTCGCGGGAGAACCGGGGCACCGTTTATGGCATGACCGCTTCGGCGACGTTTCTGGGGAATTCGCTGGGGCCGCTGACCGGGGGGCTGCTGGCGGCGAGTCTGGGGCTGCGGTGGGTGTTCGCGGTGACGACGTTGCTGATGGTGGTTAATCTGGTCTGGGTTTGGTTTACCGTGCCAGAGTATAAAGAGGGGGAGTCCGGGGCGGGTTCTGCCGGTGGATAGACCGCTTTTTCACCACAAAGAACACCAAGGATGCACCAAGAAGGCACGAAGATATTTTTAGACGATGAAGCGCCTTAGGCCATATTTTAGTTTCGGGGCGTGGAAGTTCAGGAGGAATCCGACCCTGATGCCGCTCATGCGGAGGTAGGTCAGGATTTGCGCTTCATGCGCTGGAAGGAGGGCGGTGATGGCTTTGATTTCCAGGATGATGGCGTCCGCCACCACGATGTCCGAACGGAAACCGGCTTGGACCGTCCGGCCTTTGTACTGGACCGGGATCATGGCCTGGCTCTGGAAGGGGATTCCAGCTTCTGCCAGCTCCATGCACAGGCATTCCTGGTAGACGGATTCCAACAATCCCGGCCCAATCGTTCGGTGCACCTCAATCGCCAGCCCGATCACCCGGTTCGAAAGTGCGTTGACTGTCTGCATCGCAAACCCCCTGGGATTTCCGGTTTGTACCCGCAAAAGGTAAAAGAACGGTTAACAGCGAAGCATTAAAAATCTTCGTGCATGCTTCGTGCATCCTTGGTGTTCTTGGTGGTGAAAAGCGGTCCATCCCCCCGCACGCCCTCACCAGCCGATCCCGGAGATTAAACCCAGACCTCCGGCACCCAGGTAATCACCGGCGGCAGGTGCCCGGCCAGAAAAACCAGGGTCACAAACGCCGCGAAGCCGTAGCAGGCCGCCCGGTCCCGCCGGAGCGGCAAGTACACGCTTCCCGCTTGGCGCGGGACTCCCGATCCAGTACCACGGCACCATGCACCCGCCCCGCGCAACCGGCCCCGCCTGCCAATCCCTATTAACAAAAAACCACGCGCCAAAACCCCTACGCCGTGAGAACGCCCCCCGCCCAGCCCCGCCCATCCGTCCTGCCGCCGGCGATCAGCCGCCACGCCATGCCCCCGGCGCCGGCAACAAAGGCGCGGATAGAAAGCCGAGCCGGCCTGCTGGGAGACCGCCGCCGGCCGCTCAACGGTGCCGGCCGCCGCTGCCTCGCCCGGCCACCCCGCCTGAAACAGCCACGCCGCAACACCCCATGCGCCGTGAGAAACCCCGGCCTCTCCCGCATGGGGCGCGGTCACCCCTGGGCTTTGCCAGCCAGCCTCCCGTATCCGGGCCGGGTCCCGGCGCCGGCCCGATCATCGGCTTTCGCCGGCAGAACCTCATGCACCGTGAGAACCGGGCCAGGCGTCAACCCGATCGCATGCCCGCCATGGGCCGGCCGGTGCCGCCACGGACTGTTATGAGATGGCCCTTGTCTGACGCCCCATCGTATCTGCCGGTCCTGTGCCCGGCTGATACCCTCATTATCAAAACGTGCGGGAAACACCCCTTGCACCGTGAGGGTGTCCTCGCCACTGCCGATCCGCTGGACAGACCGTGAAAGGATTCACCACGGAGCCACAGAGCCACGGAGGTCAAGGATCCGATCACCCGACCGGCCCGGGACGCCCTCCGGTACCCGGTGGCTCTGCTGGGAAAGCAGGGACAAGATCCTGGAAACCACGCCGAACCATTTGCGTTCATCTGCGTTCATTTGCGGTTCCAAATGCGACCGCTCCCCCGCCGTGGGGGGCGCATACCCTACCGGATGCACAAATCGCGGAAACGAATTTCGCCCGTTCTGCTCTACGCCGTCATGGCCCGGCTTGTCCGGGCCAACCCCGCCCGCACCCGGCCGCGATAGGTGGCCCGGACACGCCGGGCCATGACGATATAGAGTACGACAGACGAAAATCGTTTCCGCGATCCGTGAATCCGGTAGGCGCATACCGGCCAAAGCAAGCAAGGAAACCGCGAATGAACGCGAATGAACGCAAATGGCGCCCCCCTGTCTGGGCGAAACACCCCATGCACCGTGACCCCACTCCATGATCGTCGCCGATGTGATCACCCGCGGCATGACCACCGACGTCATCGCCGTCGCCATCCTGGTCGTGGCCGAAAACGCAGGGGGGGTTAAAAACCGGCCCGGATGGACCGGTGCGGCCACATATCCCGATACCAGCCGTAAACTGAATGACGTACCGGCATCTGTAACCCGTCATGCCGATGCAGGTCGGTACCCGCGCCATTCTTGTGACCAGAACGGCAAAGGCGCGGACGCCGACTTGCGTCGGCATGACGGGGTTGGGGCACGGTCAGTGAGTCAATGCCAACACGGGCCGGTATTACACCCGCACCAGCCCCCGCATCCCCGGGGCCTTGGCGCTGTCGGGGAATATCTGCTCCAGCGCCGCCGGGCTCAGCCTCAAATGCTGCGCCAGCAACCCCTTCGACACCGCGCGCAAATCCGTTGTCGGCGCCAGGTCGCGGTTCTCGAACAGGCGGGGCTCGCTCAGGCCGGGCCAGTCCCCCGCCACGCGCCCGCCCGCCACCGTGCCGCCGAGCACAAACGCCACCCCGCCGGTCCCATGATCGGTCCCGCCGGTGCCGTTCATCCGCGCGGTGCGGCCGAACTCGGTCATGACCAGCACCGCCGTTTGCGCCCAGGCCGCGCCGAGGCCGGCTTTCAGCGCCATCAGCCCTTCATCGAGCTGTTTCAGCGGCGCGTTCAACCGCCCGGCCTGGCCGGCATGGGTGTCCCAGCCGCCGATTTCCAACGCCGCGACCCGCGGGCCGCCGGGCGCGGCCAGAAGCGTGCCGGCGGCGCGGGCCAAAGCGGGGAAGGCGTAGCGGTTCTTGTCCTCGGCCTGACCCGCGAGCGCTTTGGTGCTGAACCCGCGCTCCTGCAGCCCCGCCTGGATGGCGGGGCCGGTCAGCGTGTCGTCACGGTGCAAAGCGGCGATGGCGGCATAGAGGTCGGGGGCGGGTTCGGCCATGCCGTGCGGCGCCCAGTTGTCCACCGTCACCGCCCCGCGCAGCAGCAGCGGCACCGACACGCCCACCGCCAGCGCCTTGGTCCGCGGCGCCCCGCCCATCGCCACCACCACACGATTCAGCCAGCCCGAGGTCATCCGGTGGTCGGAACCGCTTTCCAGGCAATCCTGCGCCTCAAAATGGCTCCGCACCCGATACGGCCCGGCCACCGCATGGATCGGCAGCAGCGCGCCATCCTTATAGAGTGTGTGCAACCCGGCCAGCGACGGGTGCAGGCCGTAGAAGCCGCCGAGATCCAGCAGCCCCTCCGGCGGCCGGCCGCGCAGGGCGAGAAAACCGGAATCGCCATGCGGCACCACGGCGGCGAGCCCGTCGAGGGCACCGCGCAGCAGCACGACGACGAAGCGCTGCTCCCCCGGCGTGTCGGCCAAAGCAAGCCGGGCACGCCCGGCGGTGGCAAGCCCGGTCAGGCCGAGGAGGGCGGCGCGGCGGGTGAGCGTGCGTTGGTTGCGCGCGCCGCGCGGGTCGTGATGCCCGGCGCCCCCGGCGCGAAAAACGCCGGCGTCCCCGCCGCGAAAAACTCCGGCGTCCCCCACCCCGTCATCCCCGACGTAAAAAACTCCGTCATCCCCGGGCTTGTCCCGGGGACCAATCGCGGCAGAGGCGGAAACCTTGGTCC
>CAIUPC010000831.1 GCA_903900905.1 uncultured Acetobacteraceae bacterium | reverse complement strand
GCAGGCCCAAGATGACGACGATCGCGAGGATCAATCCCCGGGACGGGCGTCTGCCGGCGTCATCCTCTTCTCAGAGGATGACGACGATATACAATCCCCGGGCTTGTCCCGGGGACCAATCGCGGCACCGGCGGCAACCCTGGTCCCCGGGACAAGCCCGGGGATGACGAAATTTATGGCCCGCGGCGCATGGGACTTTATGCCCCGCGGTGGATGGACGGTGCACGCAAAGCGGCAAATGCGATCACTCCACTGAAGGGGGACGCGTTCGGACTGAAAGACTTCATGGATTCCTGACATGCATATCGTGGATCGCCGCCTGAATCCGGGCGGCAAGAGTCTCGCCAACCGGCAGCGGTTCATCCGCCGTGCCAAGTCGATGATCAAGAAATCCGTCCACGAAGCCTCGGGCGGGCGGAGCATCAAAGACGCCGACTCGGGTGGTGAATTGGTATTGCCGTCGCAGGGTGTGCGAGAGCCCTCCCTGCGGCGCGGCGCCACCGGCGGCATCCGCGACCATGTTTTGCCTGGCAACAAGGAATACGTAACTGGCGACGAAATCGCTCGCCCGAATGGTGGCGGCGGTGGCCGGGGTTCGGAAGGCAGCGACGATGGTGGAGGGGAGGACGAGTTCCGCTTTGCCCTGTCGCGTGACGAATATGTCGATCTGTTCCTGGATGATCTGGAACTGCCCGACCTCGCCAAGCGCCGGATCGTCAACACGGAGGTCGTTAGTTACCAGCGCGCCGGCTACTCGGTCAGCGGATCGCCTACCAACCTTGCGCTGATGCGGACGGTGCGGAACAGCCTGTCACGCCGGATCGCGCTACATCGCCCGAAAGCCGATGAGATCGAGCAGCTGCGCGCCGACATCGCCGCTTTGGGCCCAGATGATCGCGACCAGCGTCTGACACTGGAAGAGGAGCTGAAGCGCAAGCTGCGCAAGACCACGCTGATCCCGTATATTGATCCGCTGGACGTGCGCTACAAGCGGTTCGATCCGCAGCCCAGGCCAGCGGCGCAGGCGGTCATGTTCTGCCTGATGGACGTGTCCGGCTCGATGACCGAACATATGAAAGATCTGGCGAAACGCTTCTACATTCTACTCTACATTTTCCTGAAGCGCCGGTACAAAAACGTCGAACTGGTCTTCATCCGTCATACCCACACCGCGTCAGAGGTTGACGAGGAAACCTTCTTCAACAGCCCGGAAACCGGCGGCACCGTGGTGTCCACGGCGCTGGAGGAAATGCGCAAGGTGATCGCGGATCGTTACGATCCCTCGGCATGGAATATCTATGCGGCGCAGGCCTCGGACGGTGACAACACGGCATCCGACAACGAACGCACAGTTAATCTGCTGCTCCAGCACATCCTCCCGGCCTGCCAGTACTACGCCTATCTCGAAGTCGGCCGGGATGTGGAACATTTCCCGCCTGGTTTCATCCGCCGCGACAGCGACCTGTGGCAAACGTACGACGGCGTTGTGAAATCCGGGGCGCCGCTGGCCATGCGTAAAGTCGGCCATCGGCGCGATATCTACCCGGTGTTCCGGGACCTGTTCGCCCGCAAAGTCGGGTCGGAGGCCGCATAGCATGAGCACCACACTCAAGGCCGCGAGGCCATTATTCGAAGGCGCGGATTGGGAGTTTTCCACCGTCCAACGCTGCCACGACGCGATCCAGGAAATCGCTGTCGGCGAAATGGGGCTCGACGTCTACCCCAACCAGATCGAAGTCATCGGCACCGAGCAGATGCTGGATGCCTATTCCTCCATCGGCATGCCGTTGTTCTACAAACACTGGTCGTTCGGCAAGCATTTCGCGCGCGATGAGGCGATGTACCGCGCGGGCATGCAGGGTCTGGCCTATGAGATTGTCATCAACTCGAACCCCTGCATCAGCTATATCATGGAGGAAAACAGCGCCACGATGCAGACCCTGGTGATCGCGCACGCGGCGTTCGGGCATAACCATTTTTTCAAAAACAATTACCTGTTCAAGCAGTGGACCGACGCCGACGGCATTCTGGATTACCTGGAATTTGCCCGCGATTATGTCCTGTCCTGCGAAGAACGTTACGGTGAGGCCGCCGTCGAAGCGCTGCTGGACGCGGCCCATGCCCTCATGAGCCACGGCGTGCACCGCTATCCCCGCGCCCGCGCCACTAATCTGCGCAGGGAGGAAAAGCGCGAGCGCGAGCGCCGGCTGCATGACGAACAGGTCTTCAACGACCTATGGCGCACCGTTCCGGGCCAGGCGACCGTGCGGCTCGACCCGACAGCGCTCGAACGCCGGCGGGCGCTGCTGCAATTGCCGCAGGAGAATCTCCTCTATTTCCTGGAAAAATCCGCGCCGAAACTGGCACCCTGGCAGCGCGAAATCCTGCGCATCGTCCGCCAGATCGCGCAGTATTTCTATCCGCAGTCACAGACCAAGGTCATGAATGAAGGCTGCGCCACCTACGTCCACTACAAGATCATGACCCGTTTGCATGAAAAGGGACAACTCACCGACGGCGCGATGGTCGAGTTCCTGCGGTCCCACACCAATGTCGTATTCCAGCCGGATTTCGACGATCGCCGCTATTCCGGGATCAATCCGTACGCCCTCGGCTTCGCGATGATGCAGGACATCGAACGCATCGTCACCCAACCCACCGCCGAAGATCGGCAGTATTTCCCCGATATCGCCGGCACCGGCGATGCGATGGCGGTGTTGCGCGATGTCTGGGCGAATTACCGGGATGAGAGCTTCATCCTTCAGTTTCTCAGCCCGCGGATTATCCGCCAGTTCGGGTTATTCCACCTGTATGACAACGCCGACACGCCGAACATGAAGGTCAAAGCCATTCATGACGAGCTGGGCTATCGCGGGATCAAGCGCACCCTGGCGCGGCAGTACGATGTCGCCTGGAATACCCCGGATATTCAGGTCGTGGATGTCGATCTGGCCGGGGACCGCAAGCTGATCGTGCACCACCGCGCGATGAACAAGATCCTGCTGGAAGAGAAAGACACCAAACTCGTCCTGCAGCACCTCGCCGATTTATGGGGTTATGACGTCGTGATGAAGGAAATCGACAGCACGACCGACGCGGTTATGAAAGAGCACAGTGCGTCACCGCGCCCAGGGGGTATCGGCGGGTAATCAGTGATACCGCGCCCCGTGGTGATCGGTGCGATTGACGGCCTCGTCCGGCGGCGCCTCGTTAGCCTGGGCATAGTGGACCGCGTGACGGGTGCGATAGGCGACTGTGGGCCGATCACGAAAGCCCAGGCGAATGCCGGATCGGACCATGTGCTGCCAGACCCACTGGTCTGCCACGGCCGCCTCTGACATGGGCTGCGCCGCCCAGGCAACCATATGCGGGAAAGCGGGGCGGAGCACGAACAGGCAATTCGTATCGATAAAATGCTTCCCATCGACGGTCGGGCATTTGATCATCGTGGTCCCGTCCAGCCGGTGCAGCATGCGCGAGGAGCACACGGCCTCCAGCAGGTTCTGGCTGGCGAAGCGGGATAAATCCTCCAGATGATCGCGGTAGTACCAATTATCCGCATCCAGGAAGGCAATCGCATCAGCGCCCATCGCCATCGCCTGGTAGCAGCCAATCAGGCGCGGGGTATTGCCGTAATCCTGAAAATTGCGCTGCAGGATGATATGCGACCCATGAAAATCCGGCATCTGGGCGGGCTGGGTGCCGTCGCAAACCAGGATGTGATGCGCTTCCACGGATTGGGAGCGCACGCTGGCGCAGCATTGCCGCAGCCAATGATCCGGGGTTTCGAAATACGGGGTGACGACGCAGATTTTCATGCGCGGCAAGATAGCAGATTTCCCGCTCCCGCGTGATCTATGCTTCACTCGGTCGGATAACGGGAGGCGGCAAGTTCCTGCCCGCGCGTCACGCTCAGCCAGTCGCGTCGCGGGGTACCGGTCACCCGCTATCCCGCACCCCCGCCTCATCGGGCAGTAATTCATCCACACTCACGGCGAGGCTTCGTGCCAGCCGCCGATAGACCGAAACCGAACCCTCCCGCTGCCCGGCTTCCAATTGCGCCAGATACGGCTGCGATACCGCCGCGGCATTCGCCAAATCGGCTTGGGTCAGTCCGCGATGCCGCCGCCAAAACGCCAGCGGGGTTGCGGCCGCCAGATAGGCATCCACATCGGCGCCGGACAATATTTGCAGCGTCCCCGCCGCGACAGCGCGCATCGCACCCTCGGCATCCCGGGCGTCAATGAGGTCCTGGTAGTCTTCGGCGCTCATGGTCACGAGACGCTGTCCGTCCGGGGAAATCGAGGTCTGGATTGTCATGGATTACACCCCTTCGCCGTAAACGCCGCCGCGCGGTCCAACCCGAATAACCGACAATTCCGTCTCGGTCTCCACGAAGATGACCCGGAAGTCGCCCACGCGCATCCGACTGGAAGACGAACCGATCAACTGTGTTACATTATTCGCATGCGCCAGTGGATCGGCCGCGTATTCCTCGACCGCCCGGCGAACACGAACCGCCATGTTACCATGCCGCTTGAGGTTACGCAGAGCCTCCGTCGTGTAGCGAACCACTTTCATCGGAGCATAGATATAGCAATTAGCTATAAATAACGCAAGACAGAACCGACCGACCGGATATCGCGGCACCTAGCACCAATACAACCCATTCGATGGTCGCCACGGTGCCGCTGTCGTGCAGGATCCGCGCGAACGCGCCAACCTGAAGGCCCGCCAGTCCGAACGCTACGACCAGATGGTCGCGGCGTGGGAGGCATGGAGCGCCACCAAGCTCCCCCTCATCCCCGATAGTTTCGCGGAGGGCTACACCGCCGCCCAGCTCGCAGATCACATCGGGATGCTGACGCAAGGCTGCCCAGCTTCCGTATCGGCGGTTTCCAGTCCCGGCTTTGCGCCGCGATCGGCTATCAGGCCGCGCATGACGCCCGATCTGCGCAACCGCCTGATGTTCGCCTTCATCTGCTTCGTCTGGGGCACGACCTGGCTGGCGATGAAAATCGGCATCGCGACGGTGCCGCCGGG
>CAIUPC010000830.1 GCA_903900905.1 uncultured Acetobacteraceae bacterium | reverse complement strand
CTGCCGCACCCGATCAGCCGTCGGCCGGGTCACCGAGCCCGGCGGCGCGACCAGCGTGCGCCCGCGCCATTGGCCGGCGACGATGCGCATCTAGCGGTGCTGGTGCGGCCTGGCGGGAACCGGCGGCGCCAAAGCCGGCAACTGGTCCCGCAGCATTTTCGGCGGCACTTCCTCGACCTCACCGCGCGCCAAAGTGCCAAGCTGGAACGGCCCATAAGCGAGGCGGATCAGTCGCGACACATGCAGCCCGAGATGCTGCATCACGCGCCGGACCTCCCGGTTGCGGCCTTCCTTCAGCGCCACCGTGAGCCAGGCATTGTCGCCCTTGCGGGAGTCCAGCGCCGCCTCGATCCCGGCGTAGCGCACGCCCTCAACGGTGATGCCATTCGCCAGCCCGGCCAGGGCGGCCGGGTCGATGGCGCCATAGACGCGCACCCGGTAGCGGCGGATCCAGCCGGTGGAGGGCAGTTCCAGATGCCGCGCCAAAGCGCCATCGTTGGTCAGCAGCAGCAGACCCTCGCTGGTGATGTCCAACCGGCCGACACTGATGACGCGGGGGAGTTGGTGGCGGAGTTTTTCGAAGACCGTGGGTCGGCCTTCGGGGTCGTTATGCGTCGTCACCAGCCCGTCCGGCTTGTGATAGCGCCAGAGGCGGGTGCGCTCGGGCTCGTCCACCAGCTTGCCGTCCACGGTGATCAGGTCGCCCGGCGCGACGAAGGTCGCGGGATGGGTGACGACGGCGTTGTTCAGCTTGACTTTGCCCTCACTCAGCAGGCGTTCGGCGTCACGCCGGCTGGCCACCCCGGCCCGGGCCAGAAATTTTGCGATCCGGTCGCCGCGATCGGCGTCGCTGCCGCTCATGATACGCTCGCCGCGATCAGGGCGTCGAAAATCCGGCGATCGCCGGGATCGATAAAGAACTCCGGATGCCACTGCACGCCGAGGCAGAAGCGATACCCGGTGTCCTCCACCCCTTCGATGACGCCATCGGGGGCGACGGCGTTGACCACGGCGCGCGGGCCGGGATGGCGGACCGCCTGATGATGGGCGGAATTCACGCCCATCGCGGTGGATCCAACGATTCGATGCAGCAGCGTGCCGGGTGTAACGGTGACGGCGTGGCCAGGCTCGTGGCGGGGGTTCAACTGTTCATGCTCCAGCGCGTTGGCGATGCTGTCGGGGATGTGCTGGATCAACGTGCCGCCCAGCGCCACCGCCAGCAGCTGCTGGCCGCCGCAAATGCCGAGGATGGGCATGTTCCGCGCCAGCACGCCACTGGTCAGCGCCAGTTCGGCCGCGGTGCGGTTTTCCTTCAGCGTGACGGTGGCATGGACCTCGCCCTCCCCATACAGGGACGGATCGACGTCGAAGGCCCCGCCGGTCACGACCAGGGCGTCGATCATGTCGAGATACTGCGCCGCCAGGGCCGCGTCATGCGGCAGCGCCACCGGCAGGCCGCCGGCCGCGATGATCGCGTCGGCATAGTTCTGCCGCACCGCGTACCAAGGGTATTTGGAGTATCCGCCCGGCTGCTCGGAATCCAGGGTCACGCCGATAATGGGTCGCTTGCTCATGCGGTGCTTGCTAGACCCCCGGGCGGCATTGGGGCAAGCAACACCGCATGGAACCGATGGAAATAGCGCTGAATGAGGCGCGCGCGGCGGCATTAAGGGGCGAAGTGCCGGTGGGCGCGGTCGTGCTCGGTCCCGATGGCGCTGTCCTCGCCCGCGCCGGCAACCGGGTGGAGGAAACGCACGATGCCTCCGCCCATGCCGAACTGCTGGCGCTCCGCGCGGCGGCGGCGCTACGCGGGTCGTCGCGGCTGCCGGATTGCGATCTGGTGGTGACGCTGGAGCCTTGCCCGATGTGCGCCCAGGCGATCAGCTTCTTCCGCATCCGCCGGCTGGTGTTCGGCGCTTATGATCCGAAAAGCGGCGGGGTGGAGCATGGGGCGCGGGTGTTCGATGCGGGATCGTGCCACCACCGGCCGGAGGTGATTGGCGGCGTGCGGGAGACGGAGGCGGGGGCGTTGTTGAAGGCGTTCTTCGCGGGGCGGCGGTAAAGCGCGATTACGCCAGCCAATCCTCGCACCGAAGTCCTTCGACGCGGGTGAATTCCCCGAGGTTTCCGGTCACGACGATCAAGCCCAGGCTCCGTCGCATAGCGAAGCATCATAGGCTTTCGCGTGTCCGGGCCACCGGTTGTTCGCGCGGCCCAATGTCAATTCCGGGCGCATCGAAAAACCCATCCCAGACGCAGTCCGCGGGGACGATCACCCGCTGCTTGCCATCCCGGAGTACCGTTACGCGCTTCACATCGTCGGGAAACGCAACGTCCTTCGGCAAACGCAGGGCCTGAGACCGGTTTGACCGGAACAGTGTGGTTCGGACCATGACGGGACTCCTTGCTACCAATATAGGGCTTTCAACAGGGATATGCCAAACGCCACGCCACCGCCCATCCCTCAAAACCGCGCCAGATCCCGCTCGATCTCGGCCACACGGTCCGGTGCCACCAGCTCCCGCCAAAGCGCCAGGTCAGGCTCCTGCGTCGGATTGTCCCGCAGCAGCTCCCGCTTCAGGAACGGGAACCCCGCCGCCAGCAGTTCGCGCCACGCCCCAAGCGCCGGGTTGCGCACCGCGCCATCCGCCACCCTCGCCGCATAAGGAAACAGCGCCCGCGCCTGGAAACCAGCCTTGGTCACAAGCCGCGACAACCCAATCTCATACCGGGCAATCATCCAGCGCTTCAGCGGCAGAGGCACCACCCCCCGCCAGAACCGGCGCCAGAGATCGCTGTGGATCAGCGCCGGCCCCGCCAGCAGAAAATACGATTGCAAGTGCCACCCCAGCTCCTCGCTGTCCGTCATCCCCCACAAATCGGCCTGGTCCGGGTCCATCCGCGCGAGCAGCGGGGCCAGCGGCACCAGCGGCCCATAGACGCTGTCATTGACCAGCAGAATGCGCCGCGTCCCCGTCCGGGGCAGGCCCAGCCGCCGCATCGCCATCCGCCAGGCACAGAAATCCAGCCCGATATTCCGCCGCGTCAGCACATGATCCGCCACGCTCGACAGGACATCCGGCTGCTTCAGACCGCTGTTGGAGACGACAACAACCGAAAACCCGGCCGCCTGCAATTCACCCAAGAAACGGAGTGTATCCGGCCGCACCAGCCCCGCCCGGTCGTAATGGCAGAAAACAGCGACATCCGGCCGCATCAGGCCCCGGTCGAGAGGCGCGCCCACATCGCCGCCGTCAACGCATCCTTTCGCTCCCAAAGTGAGCGGTACCAGGCCAGCCGCGGCGCCACCTGATACGCCAGCATCCGATCACGGGCGACGTAGAACCGCGCATTGTCACCGATACCCTTACCCCATTCCGGCAGGACAATCAGCCGCATCAGCAACAGCCGCAAATGCTCGGGATCACGGAACAACAACCCCGTCTCCCGGTCGACGATGCTGCCGCCATAGACGATCTCACTTGCCAATGAAACCACGCGATGGGCCGAGGCCTCGATGAATTTCAGGTCCGACTTGGCGCGGTTGAACGCGTTGTCCAGCAGCGGCATGAACGAAATTTCGCACTCACCGAGCAGGGAATTATAGGTCTCGTAATCGCAGATCGGGGTGAAGGTTTTGTGCGGCGTGGTCAGGGCGTTGAAGAATGCCTCATCATGCACGACCTGGAATTTCAGCCGCGGTCCGGCGATCGCCGCGACCTCGTTGATGACTTGCATCAACGGCGCCCAGTCCTGTTCCCGGTTCAGGGCCCCGAAAAACAGCGTGATTGAATCATGGTTCGCGAAATTGCGCACCTCCGGCAGGGACACGATCGCGTTGGGAAACACCATCACTTCCGGATTGCGTTCCCGCAGCGTATCCGCCAGCGGCTCGGTGCTGGTCTGAACCGCGTGCACGCCGCGGAAACTCAGCTGCGGGCCGTTCTGCATGACCGTGAAAAAGTCCGGATGGTCGTCGAATTCGGTGATCACCAGCCAGCCGGCATCCATCAGGCGGCGCAGCAGCTCCATCCCCTGCGCGCCCACCAGCACCGGCCGGTGCAGGATGAAAATGCGCGGCCCGTCGCCGTCCCCGGCGGCAAGCGTGAAATCGTCGGTCACGGAAACCCGCACCTCCGGCTCCGTCGCCAGCGCCTGGAACGGGTGCACCACCCGCACATGCGACACGCCGCCGATTGGGGCGAGCATGTTGCCGGCCAGCGTCAGGCGCTGAGGCGGCGTCTTGCGGGCGCGCCAGATATGCTGAAAGGCCGCCGCCCGGCTGGTGTATTCGTCAGGATTGATCCCAAGGCCCATCAATGTGGGGCTGAGCACCTGCGTGAACCGCCGCGCCCGATCCAGGTCGAAGACCCGTGGCTGCACATCGACCGGGAGCAAACCGGCCTCGGTCAGGCCCCGGCGTGTGCTCTCCAGGCTGAACCAGCGCAGATGGCCGCGGTCCAGGAGGCCGGTGGGTTCGTAATCCCAGGACCCGCGCAGCAGGCGGTCGGTGAAGCTCCAATGCTCGATATTCGGCACGCAAAGTATGATGGTCCCGTCGGAGGCCAGCGCTTCCCCCAGCCGGCGCAGGACCGCCCAGGGCTCCTGCATATGCGGCAACACGGCGCTGACCACGATGCAGTCGAACCCGCCGGCGATCTGGAACGGCACCGGCCCGGCTTCGATATTCATCACCGCCACGCCATCCAGATATGCCTCCGCGGCGGCGGCGGCATCCGGGTCTTCTTCTGTGCCATAGACGAGGGCGCGTGGATTGCGGTTCTTGATCGCGGCGGCCAGCGATCCGCGCCCGCAGCCGATATCAAGAATTTTCAGCGCGGAGAGCGGGATACGCTGCAGCAGATCGCTGGGCGGCGGGGGAATGGCTGCAGGCATCGGGGTCGGGCGCCCTCGTGAAGTCAGAATGCATGCGCCTCGGACCAAACCCAGGCGTGTTGTTCTGGTAATCGGTTCCGCCCCCGGTACGCAAGTGGACCCGCCGCAGCTCGTCCAGGCCAATCGGGTGAAGCCGACCATGCTCCCCACGCGTCATCCCCGGGCTCGTCCCCATGGGCGCGAAAATAGTGAGAGATGGCAGTAAAAACCGTCATCCCCGGGCTTGTCCCGGGGACCAAGGTCAGCACCTTGCCGCGACTGGTCCCCGGGACAAGCCCGGGGATGACGCGTGGGGTTAGCCATTGCCTCAATTAGGACCCGATAGGCTTCACCCGATTGCCCCGCCGCAGCTCGTCCAGGCGGCCCAGCATCCGGCTCGTACTGCGATCCAAAGCGGCGCGGGCGGAAAGTTGTGGCTCCGCCAGCGCGGCGCGGCGCAACGCCGCCGCCGCCCGGTCAACGAAATAGCCGGTTCCCCGGCGGCGCAGCCATTCCCCCCGGCAGGCCAGCAGCCGGCGGCCGGCATGATAAGCCGCCATACGCGACAGGCTTGCATGCTCCAGCAGCGACGAGGGGCTGAGATGCGCGAAAGCGATCTCCAACCCCAGCGTATCCGCCCAATCCCCCCATTTCGGCCGGTGGATCGGCGCCAGCGGCTCCATCGCCACCCAAGGGACGGACAGGGCGTCGGCGACGATCACGCCATGCAACGCCTCACTGAGCAATGTCTCGCAGCCGGCAATGGCGGTCATGATCGATCGCGGGTCCCCGCGCGGATCGATCAGCGTGATCCCCGCGGCCGCGGCCGCCTGCTCCCACAGGCCGCCACCGGCGCTTTCGAAATGCGGCATGAAGCCAATCCCACACCGGCGCCGGGACGGCAGCGGGGCGGCCAGCGGCAGCAGCGAAGCCGGATCCCCCAGCCCGAGCGTCGCCGGCAGCCCCAGCAGTCGCGCCGTCCGCGGCCCCCGCACCCAGCTGATGTCCCAGGTATGGTCCAGCCGGGGCGGGGCCTCATAACCACCATAGCCGGACCCGGCGACCAGCTTGCGCGCCGGCCCGGCATGCCGGTGATCAAGGATGGAGCCAATGCCGAGAAACCGCGCGCCGGGATCGTCGTCAAAGAACCCGGGCAGCAGCCGCTGCCAGAGGATGGTGTTCAGCTCATCGCCAAAGTTGGGCGCGTTGCCCTGCCAGCGATACAGGATCATGCCCGGCCCCGTCGCATCGCGGCGGCACCGGCCCGCCAGCCCAGCGCGGCGCCGATAAAGCCCACGGCATAAGCGAGGCGCCAGCGCGGTTCGAGCAGACGCGTGGACGTGCGTGGCAGCACCGCCACCGGCGCGAACAGCACCGCGACCGCGAGCCGCCGCGGCAGCTCCCGCCAGACCGAGTGCCCGTAACCCAGCATCCGGCGGGTGAGCACGGTGGAGGCGCCCTGCCAGAACAGCCGCGACAGCAACCAGCCCGGACGCAGCCTTGTTGCCTGGATCTGATGGTGCACGACGATGCGCGAGTCATAGCGGACGCTGTGCCCGGCATCCTGCAGCCGCCAGGCGAGCTGCACCTCCTCGTCCGAGAGCAGCGCCGTACCATGCCGCCCGAGCCCGCCGCCAAAACCGCCGGCACTCAGAAGGGCGTCGGTCCGGATGACCATGTTGGCGGCATAGGGTTCCATGCCCCTGGGCAGATCCGCGGTGCGGTATTCGCCTTGCCCCTCGTGCTCGATAATCGACAGCACGCCGCGCAGGGATGGCGGCCACCAGGTCGGCAAGGGCGCTTCCCAGCGCGGCAGGATGCGCCCCCCGATAACGGAAGGCGCCCCTTCGGCGAGCGCTTGCACGATGCCGGCGACCCAGTCGGGGGCCGGGATGGCATCGTCATCGATGAAGGCGACGGTGCCCGCGGCCGCGGCCCGGGCGGCGGTGTTGCGGGCGAGACTGACGCCGGGCGTATCGACCCGGATCAGCCGGACATTGGCATACAACGCCACGATATCCCGCAATTCAGCGGCCGCGGCGGCGCTGGAGCCGCTATCGACCACCAGCACCTCATACACGCGGGCATCGGCGGTCTGGTGGCGCAGGCCATCCAGACAATCCCGCACATAGCCGGGCCGGTTATGGGTGCAGATGCAAACGGTCAGGTCCATTCCGGCAGGATAACCCCCGGAAGGTTAAGAAAGGGTTAACGCCAGCGCGGAATTGCGGGTTTTTCTTTCATACCTCCACGAACTCGATCGCACAGCCAAACGCGGCGCTGGCCGGCACCACGATGCGGTTGTCCTCCCGCCAGGCGCCCTCAATCTGCCCGGCGCTCAACGCCGCCGCCGCCTGGTCCAACGAGCGGGTGCGCAGGCTCAAAGCCGCCATAAATTCCGCGCGGCCGTCCGCCGCCGGCGCGGCTTCCCCGAACTGATTGCGCAGGGCTTCAGGGCGCAGCAGGTCGAAGCGCGACAGACCAACCGCCAGGGAGAACCCGCCCTGGATCTCCCGCACCGAGTCAGGGCCGAACATCCGCGCGAAAACGCCGGCGGACTGCGAGGGATCGCGTGCGGCAATGACCGCCCGGGCCACGGCGATGGTGCCGTTGGCATGGTGGCGCCACTCGTCGCGCCAGACCAGATGCCGGGTGAAATGGTGGCAGAAATAGATGCGCCCCGCGGGAACCGTGCCCGCCGTCAACGTCACCGTGCGGAACGCCGCATCGCCGCTGCTGCCGTCGTCCAGCGTCACCGGGCGGGAAAATGACAACGGCGCCCCACAGGGCACGCCCGCATCGGTCAGGGCGGCATGCACGGCCGCGGAGTCCTCCGTCCCGAACACCAGCCCATTCAATCCCAACGGCGCGCCCAATATATCCGGTCGGCTTTTATTGCCGATCGGCGCGGCGATCAGCTCCAGGTAATCCGTGCCGAACATCGCCAGATGGTTCACCGAGCCCAGCGTGTGATAGCCGCGCGGCGTCAGGGTGAAGCCAAGCCGCCGAAACGCCTCCGCCCCCGCGTCGATCTGATCGCGGACATTGATGACCACGTGGTCCAGGGTTGGTATCGGCAAGGTCATTGGGGACGTCCTCAACAAAAAAAGCGGTGCCTTACTTGGGGCACCGCCGAGTTTGGGGGGGAAACGTCATGGTGGCCGAACGGGCCGTGCCACCATGACAGACAGATTGTGCCGCGCGGCGCGTATTCAAGCGGCGGCGGCGATGGAATCCCCCAGAATCTCGACGATGCGATCGATCGTGGCCTCCGGCGTCATCAGCGGCGGCGCCAGGCACAGCGTATCGCCGCTCGGCGGCGGGCCGTCGCCACCGCCGCGCTGGCGCAGAATCAGCCCGCGCTTGCCGGCTTCGGCCACCACGCGCCCGCCCAGGCCGATGGCGGGTTTGCGCGTGCCCTGGTCTTCCACCAGCTCAACCCCGCCGAGCATGCCGAGGCCACGCACATCGCCCACCGCCGGATGGCTGCGCAGGGTTTGCAGCCCGGCCTGCAGACGGGCGCCGACAACGGCGGCGCGTTCGACCAGGCCCTCTTTCTCGATAATGTCGATATTGGCCAGCGCCACGGCGCAGCAGACGGGATGCCCGGAATAGGTCGCCGCATGCATGAATTTTTCGTCCATCGGCGCATCCTCGATCGCGGCGTGGATGCGTTTGGACACCAGCACCCCGCCCAGCGGCACGTAGCCCGAGGTCACGCCCTTGGCGAAGGACATCAAATCCGGCTCGATCCCCCAATGGCCGAGGGCGAACCATTTGCCGGTGCGTCCGCAGCCGGTGATGACCTCATCGGCGATCAGCAGGATGTTGTGGCGGTCGCAAATCTCCCGCAGCCGGGGGAAATAGGTGGGGGGCGGCACGATCACGCCGCCGGCGCCCATCACCGGCTCACAGATGATCGCCGCGATCGTATCGGCGCCATGTGCCAGGATGGCTTCTTCCACCGCGTCCGCCGCGCCGATACCGGCATCGCCATTGCCGGGCCAGCGGTAGGGGTAGGGCGGCACGACCTGATGGAAATTGGGCACCATCGGGCCGAACATCTTCTGATAGCCCGGCAGGCTGGTCGCGCTCATCGCCGCCATGGTGACGCCGTGATAGCCGTAGGAGCGGGAGATGATCTTCACCTTCTCCGGCTTGCCCATGCGCTTCCAGTAGTAGCGGGCGAATTTGAACGCGCTCTCGTTGGATTCCGCCCCGCCGGTGGTGAAATAGGCGGCGGCCATGTTGCTGTAGCTCAGGCCCACGATGCGTTCGGCCAGGCGGATCGCCGGCTCGTTCGAAAACCCGGCATAGGCGGAGGCGTAGCCCAGTCTCTCCATCTGCGCCGCGGCGGCCTGCGCCAGCTCCTTGCGGCCATGCCCGACATTGACGTTCCACAGGCACGACAGGCCGTCGATATATTCGGTGCCATCCTCGGTTTTCAGCATCGCGCCACTGCCGCTGGCGAAGATTTTCGCGGATGCGTGGTCCTTGGGATGATGCAGCGGATGGATCAGGAACCGCTTGTCGGTATCGAGGAGCGTGGGGGCAACGTCGTTCATGGATGTTCCGCCGTTTGGTGAATGCGCGCGACCCTAACGGCCGCGGGCCGGGCGATCAAACGGAAGATGGCCATGGAAGGTGATTGCACGCGCGGGCGGAGGCCGGTAAATGTGCGGCAACGCGGGTGTAGCTCAATGGTAGAGCACCAGCCTTCCAAGCTGGCTACGAGGGTTCGATTCCCTCTACCCGCTCCATCCCCTCGCCTTTTCTCGTCGGCGCGCCGCCTGGCCAGATGCGATACACTTGGGCTGAACCGGGGCCATCCGCTCCGTGCCCTGGATCGCCCGCCATGCTGACCACCCTCGTCGCCCTCCTCGCCGCCGCCACCATCGCCGTGCCGCTGACCCGCCGCGCCGGGTTCGGCAGCGTGCTGGGCTATCTGCTCGCCGGGATCGTCATCGGCCCCGCCGGGCTGCGCCTGGTCACGGATGTGGAGCAGATCGCCAGCGTCTCCTCCCTCGGTGTCATCATGCTGCTGTTCCTCATCGGGCTGGAACTGCGCCCCAAACGCCTCTGGGTCATGCGCCGCGCCGTTTTCGGTCTGGGGTCCGCCCAGGTCATCCTCACCGCCGCTGTCCTCGCCGGGCTGGCCCATCTCGCCGGTATCGGCTGGGCCGGGGCCGCCGTGCTGGGTGCCGGGCTCGCCATGTCCTCCACCGCCATCGTCCTGCCCATGCTGGCGGAGCGGGACCTGCTTGTCGGCCCCGCCGGGCGCGACAGTTTCGCGGTGCTGCTGTTCCAGGACCTCGCTTTCATCCCGCTGGTGGCGCTGGTGCCGCTGCTCGCCTCCGGCCCCGCGCTGTCGCACCACGTCCCCTGGCGCGAAGTCGGGATCGGCCTTGCCGCCATCGCCGCCATTCTGATTGGCGGGCGCTTCCTGATGGCGCCATTGTTCCGCGCCATTGGCGGCGCCCGCACGCCGGAGGTCTTCACCGCCACCGCTTTGCTGATCGTCGCCGGCACCGCCTTCATCGCCGAGGCCGCTGGTCTTTCTCCCTCCCTCGGTGCCTTCATGGCCGGGGTCCTGCTGTCGGAATCCGAATACCGGCACGAGCTGCAGGCCGACATCGCCCCGTTTGAGGGGCTGCTGCTCGGCTTCTTCTTCATCTCCGTGGGCATGGCGGCTGATTTGTCGCTGGCGCTGGCACATCCGCTATTGCTGGCCTGCGCCACCGCCGCCTTGCTGCTGGCCAAATCCGCGGTCGCGTTCGGGCTGGCAAAGCTCGCGCGCCAGGACACAACCAACGCCCTGCGCTTTGCTCTGGCGCTGCCGCAGGCCAGCGAATTCAGCTTCGTGCTGTTCGGCGCCGCCGTCACCGCCGGTGCGCTGGGCGCGGACCGGGCGGCGCTGGCGACCCTGGTATCGGCGGCGTCGATGATCGCCACGCCCATCCTGTTCGTGACCAGCGAGCGGCTGGTGATCCCGCGCCTGAAAACCGCCCCGCCGGCGCCGTTCGACACCATCCATGGGGAGGACAATCCCGTCATCCTCTGCGGCTTCGGCCGCGTCGGGCAGATTGTCGGCCGCGTGCTGCGCATGCATGGCATCGCCTTCACCGCGCTGGAGCGCGATCCCGGCCAGGTCGATGTCGTCCGCCGCTTCGGCGGCACGGTCTATTTCGGCGATTCCACCCGCCCGGACGTGCTGCGCGCCGCCGGCGCCGAACAGGCGAAGCTGCTGGTGGTCGTGCAGGACAATATGGAGGAGGTGCTGCGCACGGTGGAGGTCGCCAAACGGGGCTTCCCCAACCTCACGATCCTCTCCCGCGCCCGCAACCGCCGGCATGCGCATCTGCTGATGGATCGCGGCGTGGATGGGATGGTGCGCGACACCTTCC
This sequence comes from uncultured Acetobacteraceae bacterium, assembly GCA_903900905.1. GTDB lineage: Bacteria > Pseudomonadota > Alphaproteobacteria > Acetobacterales > Acetobacteraceae > Rhodopila. Next base: position 4,184 of record CAIUPC010000830.1, on the reverse strand, counting down.
ATTCCAGCCTGAAACTGGCGGAACTATCCCTGACCGCGTTGGGGGTGGAGCCGGACGCGGCCGCCCGCGCGGTGACGCTGTTCCGGGATCATGACGAGGCCACGCTGATCGCCGCGCATGTGATCTATCGCGACGAAGAGCAGCTGATCCAAAATGCCCAACAGGCCGCCGACGAACTCACCAGCCTGTTCGAAGCCGATCAGCCGGCGGCGGGGGGATGAGCGGCCGGGTGATAACGGGTGGCGTAAATGTTGATCCGCCGACGTGTTCCCCCCCGTCATGCCGGCCAACGGATCAAGTCCGTGGACCGGCTCCGGCGGGCCACCCACGACTTTATTGCTATAATCTACAAAGTCGTGGGTGGCGGGCCTCCGCCCGCCATGACGGTAGTGAACGGCCGGTACGTCAACATCAACGCGGATTGGTATAACGCTGCAAAGTCCTGGATGCCGACCGGAGCCTGTCCACGGACTTGATCCGTGGGTCGGCATGACGGAAGTTCTGTCCTCTTTATGTCAGCGGCCTGGCCTTAACCCGGCAGCGCGATCAGCTTGATCCGGCGCCCATCGACCCCGAGCGCGATTTCCCCGCGTTTCAGAGCAAGGGCTGCCTCACCATAGACATCCCGGCGCCAGCCATGCAGGGCCGGCACATTCGGCATGTCCTCCGCCGCCAGACGATCAATATCTTCCGAATTGGCGACGAGTTTGGGGGCGACGTGGTGCTGCTCGCATTTCGCGGCCAACAGCACCTTCAACAGCGACACCAAAGCGGCGGAGGGCTTGGGCGTATCGCGCGCCGCCGCTGGCATGGGGAGCGCATCATCCGGCATCGCACGGGAGGCTTCGATGATCGCCAGCATGGCCTGGCCGCTTTTGCCCTCCGCGAAGCCGCGGGTAATGCCGCGGGCGCGGGCGAGTTCTTCGCCCGATACCGGGGCCGTGGCGGCGATTTCCAGCAGCGCCTCGTCTTTGATCAGGCGCTGGCGGGGGATGTTGACGCGCTGGGCCTCGCGCTCCCGCCAGGCGGTCAGCGCCTGCAACTGGCCGAGGAAGCGGCGGTTGTTGCTGCGCGGGCGCAGACGCTCCCAGGCCGTTTCGGGGTCGACGCGGTAGGTCGCGGGGTCATGCAGGACCGCCATTTCCTCCGCCACCCATTCCAGCCGGTTCTCGGTGGCCAGCTTCGTGCAGAGCGCATTGTAGACATCGCGCAGATGCGTCACGTCGGCAGCGGCATAGGCGATCTGGGCGGCGGAGAGCGGCCGCGCGGCCCAGTCGCTGAAGCGGTGCACCTTGTCGATGGCGCCCCCGGTCAGGCCGGAGACCAGGGAGTCATAGCCGACCTGATCACCGAAACCGGCGACCATGGCGGCGACCTGGGTGTCGAACATCGGCCGCGGCACGTCGCCAAACTTCAGGACGAAGATCTCGATGTCCTGCCTCGCGGCGTGGAAGACCTTCATGACCGAGGTGTCGGCGAACAGCTCGGCCAGGGGCATCAGATCGAGCCCTTCCGCCAGTGCGTCCACCACCGCCACCTCGTGCGCGCCGCCAAGCTGGACCACGCAGAGTTCGGGCCAGTAGGTGCGTTCACGCATGAACTCGGTGTCCACGGTGACGAATGTCTCCATCCGCAGGCGCTGGCACAGGGCCGCGAGGGCGTCGGAGGTTGTGATCAGGTCGGGGGTCGGATGCGCGGGGCGTGCGGAACGGGGCATAAGGGGTTTCTACCGGATGGAAGGCGGGCGCGATAGCGGGGCGATCACCCCGGATGGCTCGGGCTCAATTGGTGCGAAAATATCTGCGAGGCCCTCTTGAACAAACAGGGAACATACCCACATCCCCGCGCATGACCCAGACCCAGGACCCCGCCATCCGCCGTGCCGCGCTCACCTACCGGCATATTTACTTCACCCTCACCGCCTGCCTGCCGCCGCCGCGCGACGACTCGCCGGAGGCTCTGCATGAACGCAATGAGGCCGCAGTCGCCACTGCCGCCTCCCTCTGTCCCGTGACCGCGGCCGAGGCCGTGCTCGCCGCCCAGTCGGTCGCCGCCGCCGCCCATGCGCAGGAGTGTTTGCGCGCGGCCAACGACCCCGCCATGCCCCTCACCATGAGCCTGAAATGCACCGCCCAGGCCGCCAGCATGATGCGCCAGTCCGAAAGCGCGATCCGGTCGCTGCAACGCATGCAGGCGTTCCGCATCAAACGTGACAAGGATGAGGCCGCGGCCGAGGCCGCTGCCATGGCCGAACACATCGCCGCCTCCTCGATGACGGCGCGGCTGACGCCAGCTGTCGCGGCTGCCCCGGCGCCACAAGCCGAACCTGAACCCCACCCGGAACCCGAAGCAGCCGAACCCGAAGCGGCCGAACCGGCGCAACACTCCGACGCTGAAATCTATGCCATTTTGCATCCGCGGCGCGCGGCGCTGATCCGCCGCCATGGCGGTGTGCCGCCCGATGCCACCTTTGGCCCGCCGGATGAGGACCTGGTGCGGGCGCTGCTGGCGAGCCGCTCCCCGGTGGTGACAGCGGTGGATTCCCAGAAGTTTTGACACGTAGCGCGGGAAAAATATCGGAAAATGAGACTGTGAGACGATGATGAGCGGATTCGATGGCAATGTGCCAGAGGGACGGGCCAGAGGGACGTGGCGAAGGAGGGGATACCTGCCTTTAATATTTCCCTCGCGGCCCCGTTTCCCGTCATGCTGACAGAGGTCAGCATCCGCGCCTTTCGCTGTTGAGACCACACAAGGCGTGGATGCCGACCTGCGTCGGCATGACGACGCTGCCAGCGCGGGAAGATGCCCGATCCCGTTCAAACATTTTCCCGGATTCCGGCGGAGTCGGGGTATATTATCCCTCGATCACTGCCACAGGCGTGCCCGGCCCGGACACCCAACGCAGGCTCCCTGCTGTCGCGCAGGCGCGGCAGGCCCCGCGCCAGACATCGTGCTCCGCATGACACGCCTGGCACCGCCAGATCGGGTCCGGCGCCGCCTCCGCCGCGCGGCGCAGCGCCGCCCGGCCGTCCTTGTGTTCGGCCTCGTCGATCTCGGCCAGCAGCAGCCAGAGGCGCCGTTGGTTGAACCCCGCCGCCTGGGCAGCTTCGACCTGATGCCGCGCCTCCCCGGTCAGGCCGGCCTCCAGCGCCGTGCGGGCCAGCAACAGCCGGCTTTCGGCGTGTTCCGGATTGGCGCTGGCCAGCCGTTGCGCGGCCTTCGCCCGTTCCATCGGATCGGCCTCCAGCGCCAGGGCGCAGGCCGCGACATCGGGATGCGGGGCCAGGGTCCAGGCGTGGCGCAGGGCCGATTGCGCCCGCCGCTCTTTCCCGGCCGCGCGCAAGGTCGTGGCATAGGCGATCACCGCCGGTGCCAGTGAGGGATCGTCTTTCCAGGCCTGCTTCGCGAGATTCGCCGCGAACACCGGATTGGCCTCCGCTCCAGCCGCCGCCGCGCCCAAAGCCGCGCGGGCGGCACCCGGGGGCGCCAGAGCCAGGGCGCCGGCCCAGTCGCCGGCGCGGACGGCCAGACGGCTGCGCTCCGGCCGGAACCAGCTGGCCCCGGGATAGGCTTTCTCGGCCTGCGCGGCCAAAGCCGCCGCTTCCCGCCAGTCCTGCCGTGCCACCGCCAGCCGGAACAGGCCGCGATACCCCAGCAGCGCCGCATCCGGCCTGTCGGCCAGCGCCCGATAGGCGGCTTCGGTTTCGTCATCCCGGCCCGCGAGGCGGCCGGCTTCCGCCGCCAGCAGCAGCGTCTGCGGCGTATCGCCCAGCAGCTTGCGCGTCTTATGCGCCTCCCGCCGCGCATCGGCGTGATCGCCCGCGGCCAGCGACACCAGGGCATGCGTCACCGCCACATCCCCCAGCCGCCGCCGCCTGTCGGCCCGCCAGCGGCCGGTGACGCCGGGCAAATCAAACAGGGCGCCCAGCAGCCGCAACAGCAGATAGGCCGTAAAGAAGAGCACCAGCAGCGCGACCAGCAGCACGGGGGTGGAGGCTTCGACCGTCGTCCCGCCCAGCTCCGCCGTCACATGCCCCGGCAGTTCCGCCACCAGCCAGGCCAGGCCGATAAAGAGGGCGGCCGTCAGTAGAAAGGTGAGGACCCGGCGCATCAGCGGGCTTCGGTCAGTTCGGCCAGCGCCTGGCGCGCATCGCGCAAAGCGGTGGCATCGGCGATCCAGG
>CAIUPC010000829.1 GCA_903900905.1 uncultured Acetobacteraceae bacterium | reverse complement strand
TATTACCGCGCTTGGTACTGCAAGTCATGGGTGGCGGGCCTTCGCCCGCCATGACGATGAAAGCCGCGTGCCCGGTACTAAATGCGTCAGTTAATGTTCCGCGTCAGCTAAACGGCGCCGCTCTCACCACGTTCCACCCAAACCGCCCGCAAACCCTCCACCACCCGATCGACATCCGCCATCGAATTATAGCCGTGGAAGCTGATGCGCACCCGGCTATGGCCATTCCAGGCGTAAATGCCGCGGTCGTTCAAAGCCTCCGCGATCGCCGCCGCGCGTGGGGTCGCAATGCAAACGCTGGCCCCATGCCGGGCCGGATCGCGCGGGGTGGTGGAGGGGATCTGCAGCGCCGCCAGCTGATCCAGCAAGGACGTCGTCAGGGTCTGCACGTGGCGATGAATATCGGCCATCGCGAAACCGGACAGAAAATCCAAAGCCTCCTTCAGCACATAAGCCGCCGCATGCGCCGGATTCCCACGCGTGAAGCGCATCGCGTCATCCCGCAGCCCCGGCACCGGCTCATACGACCGCGTTCCCGCCGCGAAGGAATACCAACCGGCGGAGGCCGGCGTCCAACCCGGCTGCCGATCCCGGTTCCAATAGGCGATGGCGAGGCCGGTCATGCCCAGCATCCACTTATAACACGCCGAAAACCCAAAATCCGCCACCGCCGCATCGATCGGCAGGTATCCCGAGGCCTGGGTGTAATCCACCACCAGCAACGCCCCCACCCGGTCCGCCGCCGCCCGCAACGGGGTCAGATCGAACCGCTCCCCGGTCAGATACGACACCGCGCTGACCGCGATCAGCCGCGTGCGGTCATTCACCAGCGCCGCGACCCGGTCCGGCTCCGTCCCGCTGGCGATGCGTAAGGCCACATGCGGGTTCCGCCGCACCGCGAAGGGTCCGACGACCGAGGGGTATTCGAACGCATCGATGCAGATATTATCCCCGTCCCGCCAGTCGATGCTGTCGGCGACCATCGACACGCCCTCAGCAACGCTGGACACGATGCCGATATCGCCATGGCCCACGTGCCACAGCCGCGCCATGCCGGCGCGGATGGTTTCGACCATCGCCTCCTGCCGCGCCCGTCCGGCGCTGCCGGTGCTTTTGTCCTCGGCATAGCGCAATAAAGCCGCGTCATGCCGATGCAGGAACGGGGTCTGGCCGCCGGCGCAGACATGCGTCACCCCGGCGGGAATGCGGAACGCGGCGGGATCGAACAGGGTCAATACTTGAACACCACCCGCCGCAGCCGCTTGGGCTGCGGGATTTTCACGGTTTTGCTCTCCCCATCACGGTCGAGTTCGATATCGACCAGGACCTCGGCCACCCCCGCCTGGAGGCCGCTGGCCTCCGACGGGTCGGTCGTTTCGGAAACCGGCTGGACTGGCTTGTCGCTCAAATCACACCCTCCTCCGCGAGCTTCTCCACATCGGACGTGCTCATGCCGAGCATGGAAGTAAGAAGCCACTCATTGTCTTCCCCATAACCCGGCGCGCCGCGGTCGATGGGTCCGCCAATATAGGCCGGGGTGCGGGAGAATTTCATCGGCAATTCGTACACCGGCCAGGTGCCGATCTTGGTGCCGGTGATTTCGGTGAGCCATTTCAGATGGCGGAGTTGCGGGTCGTTGTCGCAACGGTCCTCGGAATTCTGGCACACGCCGGCGGGTACGCCGGCTTTTTGCAGCGCCATCATGATGTCCTCGGCCGTGCGGGTCGCGGTCCAGGTCCCCACTGCCGCATCCAGCGCGTCCTGGTGCTGCAACCGATCGGCTAAGGTCTTGAAACGCGAGTCTTCCCGCCAGGCACCGCGTTCGGCGACGGCGCAGAGGGCCTGCCAATGCGCCTCATCGAAACAGGCGATCGCC
>CAIUPC010000828.1 GCA_903900905.1 uncultured Acetobacteraceae bacterium | reverse complement strand
CGCATCGAAAGATACCAATGTTTCGGGTCTCGGCAGCCGCCAAGGAGTCTCCCGGATGAGTGCGAACGCCGAGCAGCCACGAGAAATGGCGCTCAAAACGCCGGACTGGGCATGGTTCGCCGCCTTCGCGGCGCTGGTCGTGCTGACCCGTCTGTGGTTTCTTAATCTGGAGACCATCGATTGGGACGAAAGCACTTACATGCTGCGGGGCGCCAATCTGTGGGACCCGGAGGCCGGAGAGATCGACGTCTGGAATTTTCGTCCGCCCGCCTTCACCGGTATCCTTTGGCTCTTGTCGACGATCTTCGGACGCTCGCTGCTCGCTGTCCGCGGGTTCGGCGGTGTTTGTATCTGGATCGCGGCCTGCTTCACCTTTCTTGCCTGCCGGACCGTCCTTGGCACTCAATCCGCCGGATTAGCCGTTTGCGCGCTCATCGCCGCGTTATCGGCTGTTCTCTTACAGCCCACCTTGACGGAGCATTTCGTCATCGCCTGTCTGGCAGCGACCCTCTGGTTGCTGCTGATCAAACCCGGAGCGCTTTGGTCGGCGTTCCTGGCCGGGATCTTAATGTCCCTGGCTACGCTGACGCGCATGAACCTCGCTTACGCCGTGCTGGCGCTTGGCGGTTACTATCTCGTTTTCCTGTTCCGCCGAACCGGGCCAATCCACCGTCTCGCGGTGTTTGCCTACAGCCTGGGTGGCGCCCTGCCCTTGATCGCTTTGGCCATCGCCTATTGGCTATCGGGTGCGATCGACCGGTTCTTTCTGTTCGTCTTCGGCATCCTGCTAAGCTACGCATTTGATCAAATGCCGCTCTCCGCGGTACTCCATCAGCAGGCCATCAACTGGGTCAATTATGTCACGCAGGACCCCGCGATCTACGGCTCATTGACCGTGTTTTTAATCGCCGGTGCGTTGATGGTGCTCTGGCAATTGACCAGAAAATGGCGAGGGGCCGTGGGCCCGGCACCCGATAAATCCCGCCTCACTCTGATCATGGTGATCCTGGGTCTGCCCGTCCTGATCTCCATTCTGACCAGCGGTGCGCCTTACGCGAAATACTGGGTTCAGATGTTCCCATTCGCGGCTTTCCTGGTCGCGCTGGTCTTAGCGACCGCGCCAGCTGGCTGGCCGGCGCGCTTTCTGCAGGTCGTTATCGTGGGCATGGTGGCAATACCAACCCTCCAATACGGGGCTGGCGCCGTGCATCTGGCGTCCCATTGGTCGGATCTGACGGAGGCACACACCATCCGGCGTGCCGCCGACCGAATCACCGCCAATCGCCGACCAGGAGATCGGGTTTATGCCATGCAGACCAGTCTCATTCTTTGGTATCTCGGCGATCGGCCGATAAACCCCTTTGTGAGCCACCCGCCGGACATCCTGAAGGACCCGATCATGAAGCCGCTGATCGCGGCCGGACTGGCGCAAGAGGACGAATTCGCCCAACTCATCGCATCGCGCCCGCGTTACATCGTCAAGCAAGAAGGGCCCGTCGAGTATTTGCACGGACGCCCGGAGGAAGCATTATTGGACGAGGCCCTGAGCCGGTACTACGAACTCCTGTTCACTGAAGGCGCAGTCGAGGTCTACCGCCTTCGATAGCGTTACCCCAGCGCGCAGCCCTCCAGCGTGATCCGGTGCAGCAGCCGCCGATCGCCCTGGTAGTCGTTCAGGGCATAATGCCAGGTGGAACGGTTGTCCCAGAACGCCAGCGAGCCTTCCTGCCACTGAAAGCGGTAGGTAAACTCCGGCCGCTGCGCGTGCTTATACAGATAATCCAGCAGCGGCCGGGACTCATCAGCCGTCCAACCCTCGAACCCAATGGTGAAGCCGGGATTCACATAGAGCGCTTTCTTGCCGCTTTCTGGATGGGTGATGACCACCGGATGCACCGCATCCTGGGTCGCGGCCTCGTAATTCCCGATCCGTCCATCCAGGTCACCGCGCTTAACGCCGAACACATGGCGGGAGGAGTGCACGCCACGCATCCCCTCCAGCGTGCGCTTTAACCCGTCGGACAAAGCGTCATAAGCAGCATACATGCTGGCGAACAGCGTATCGCCGCCACGTGGTGGAATCTCGCGCGCATACAGCATCGAGCCCAGCGCGGGGATGTGGTCGTAGGAGTGATCAGTGTGCCAGCCGCCGCCGATATTGCGGGTCTGATGCGGTTCCTTCACCACCAGCGCGATCTCGGGATAGCCATCGGCATGGGAGAAGAAGCGGTTGATGTTGATCTCCCCGAACTGGCGGGCCAGCGCGATGTGCTGGTTTTCCGTCAGGGACTGGTCACGGAAGAACACCACCCCATGCTCCGCCAGCGTTTGCTGGACCGTGTCCCGAGCCGCCGGTGCCAAGGGCTCCGACAGGTCGATCCCGGCAATCTCAGCGCCGACACTGGCGCCCAACGGGCGCACATCGATGGTGTTGCTTCGCATGACCGTCTCTCCCGGTTCAGATTTTGGCGAGGACCTCATCGCGGAATTTGCGCATCTCGGCCATCGCCACGGCAGCTTCACGCCCTTCGAAGTCGAAGTCCATCGCTGTGACGCCCATGGCTTTCAACGCGTGGATGTCGTCGATCACCGCCTCGATGCTGCCGGTAAACAGGCGGCGATTGCCGTCGCTGGCCGGCGGGGCGGCGAAGCCGTGGCGCTTGATGCGGTAGACCACGCCCATGGCATTCGGGTCGCGGCCGGCATCGGCGGTGAGTTTGCGTAGGCGGGCAATACCGGCCTCCAGCCGCGGCCGGGTATCGAGCATATGCTGGGCGTTGGTGCCGATGGGGTACCAGGCGTCCGCCACCCGGGCGGCGCGGCGCATGGATGGGCCGCTCTCGCCACCAACCCAGATGGGGGGATGCGGTTTTTGGACTGGCTTGGGGTCGACCAGCAGGCCTTCGATATTGGTGTATTTGCCATGGAAGACCGGGCGATCCTGGGTCCAGATGGCGCGGAAGGCGTCGATATATTCGTCGGTGACCGCACCGCGTTCGGCGAAAGGCGTGTGGGTCAGCGCTTCCAGCTCCGGCTTCAGCCAGCCGGCGCCGATACCGATGGTCAGGCGGCCCTCGGACAGCACATCGATGGTCGTCAGCATCTTCGAGGTCAGCACCGCCGGGCGGTACGGCACGACCATCACCGCCAGCACGAGGCGGATTTTGTCGGTCTTGGCGGCAACCCAGGCGGTGGCGGTGAGCTGCTCGACCCGGTGGCCAGGATCGGGGGAGTAGAATTCCCCTGTCTCAGAATAGGGATAGCCGGGCGTGCTGGTGTCCGGCAGCGCGATATGATCGGTCATCGTGAGGTAATCGAACCCCAGGGATTCCCCGAGTTTGGCGACCTCGGCCATGGTCTTTGGCGCGGCCATGGGGCCACTGACCGGCAGGTTGAACCCGATCTGCATGTCTTCCTCCGTCTGCTTTATGGGCAGGGTTTAGCGCAGGCCAGCCGGGGCGTCACGATCCCTTCGGCGCGGCCGTCATTTGATTGGCCCCGGGACGCAGGGGCGAGCCCGTCACCGCTCCGATGCACGATAATGCGCTTGCTTTTATCAGGGGTCATCACCAAGACCGCATCATGACGCCAATCACGATTTTCCTTCCGGATTCCCTCAAAGCCTTCGCGGAGGAGCAGGCGGCTGCACTGGGTCAGGCGACTATCGGCGACTACCTGAGCTTGCTGCTGCGCGACGTGCGGCACAAAGCCGTAAGCGTCCGCCTGGACGCTTTGCTGCTGTGCGGCCAGGATTCGCCTGCCAGCATCCTGAATGATGCCCTCCTTGAAAAAATGGAGGCCGAGGCCGCGCTATTGCTGACGCAGACATCAGGCGGGGCGCGGCCGTGAACGTCGCGATCCATCGCGCGGCCGAAGACGATATTCTCCGTCAGGCCGCCCAATTCAGCGAACGGGGCCTGTCACCGATCGCACGGCGCTTCCATGCCGCCGCGCTACGTGCACTCGAACAATTGGCGGCGGCGCCAACGGCCGGTGTCCCGCAACAGACCAGCCATCTCAGCCTGCACGGCCTGCATGCCTGGCCGATCAAGGGCTTCGCGGATATGGACGTGTATTATTGTATTTTGGCTGAGCGGATCAGCGTCCTGCGGGTGCTGCACAGGAAGCGGGATCTCGGCATCAGCATGGATGAGGCGGATTAAGACCGGCCCGTGTTGACGTTGACGTTGACGTACCGGCCACGCCCCACCTGTCATGCCGACGGAGGTCGGCATCCACGACTTTGCAGCATTAGACAAGAGAAAGGCGTGGGTG
>CAIUPC010000827.1 GCA_903900905.1 uncultured Acetobacteraceae bacterium | reverse complement strand
TTTAGCAGGTGGGGACAGCGGTATTTTCTCCCCGTCATGGCCCGGCTTGTCCGGGCCAACCCCGCCCGCACCGTGCCGCGATAGGTGGCCCGGACAAGCCGGGCCATGACGATATAGAGCAGGACAGACGAAATTCGTTTCCGCGATCTGTGAATCCGGTAGCACCAGCCCCGGCCATACCTCCCGATCGCCCCCCAAAAAGCCCCGCGTTGTTACCGCCCCACCGCCTGATACGCCGCCAAACACGCCATATCCACCAACTGGCTGACCGAGGCATCCATCGGCACGATCTGCACCGGGAATTCTTTGCCGATCAACAACGGCCCGATCGTGGTGCCGCCGCCCAGATGGTGCGCCAGCCGCGCCGTGATGTGCGAGGAATGCAGCCCCGGCATCACCAGCACATTCGCATCCCCCGTCAAACGGCAGAACGGGTATAGCTTGCGGATCGACGGCTCCAGCGCCACGTCCGGGCTCATTTCCCCGTCATACTCAAAATCCACCTTGCGGCTGTCGAGGATCGCCACCGCATCGCGCATCGGAATGGTGCGCTCATTCGGCGGATCTCCGAACGTGGAGTGCGACATCATCGCCACCCGCGGCTCATGCCCCAGATGCCGCGCCGCCGCCGCCGCGCCAATCGCGATATCCGCCAGCTCCGCCGCGTTGGGCCGGAAATTGACCTGCGAGTCCGCGATGAAGATCGTCCGCCCGCGCATGCCCAGCATGATCGTCAGGCCGAAGGACTGCTTGCCCGGCGCATTACCGATGGCATGGCCGACGCCCTCCAGACACACGGCGGCGGAGCGGGTCAGGCCCGTCACCATCGCATCCGCGTCGCCCGTCGCCACCATGCAGGCGGCGAAGACATTGCGGTCCTGATTAACCAGCCGCTGGCAGTCGCGCAGCAGGAAGCCCTTGCGCTGCAGGCGGGCATACAGGAACTCGACATATTTCGCATTGGCGCCGGACAGGCGGGCATTGTGGATTTCGATCCCGTCCAGCGTGTCCATGCCCAGCGCCGCCAACGTCGCCTGCACGCGGTCTTCCCGGCCAATCAGCACCGGGCGGCCATAGCCGGCGTTGCGGAAAGCGATGGCGGCGCGGACGGATTTCTCCTCCTCGCCCTCGGCGAAGACCACCCGGCGCGGATTGGCGCGCACACTTTCCATGATCGCGTCCAGCGCGCCCGCCGTCGGATCCAACCGCCCCGACAGCTCCCGCGCATATTTCCGCAAATCCGCGATCGGCTTGCGCGCCACGCCCGACTCCATCGCCGCCTTCGCCACCGCCACCGGCAGCCAGGAGATCAAACGCGGGTCGAAAGCGTTCGGAATAATGTAATCCGGCCCAAAATTCAGCCGGCGGCCAGCCGAGGACGCATGCACCTCATCCGGCACGTCTTCCCGCGCGAGATTGGCCAGCGCATGCGCGGCCGCGATCTTCATCGGCTCGTTGATGGTGGACGCCCGGCAGTCCAGCGCGCCGCGGAAGATATAGGGGAAGCCGAGGACGTTGTTCACCTGATTGGGGTAATCGCTGCGGCCCGTAGCGATGATCGCATCCGGGCTGACGGCGCGCGCATCCTCCGGCGTGATCTCCGGATCCGGATTGGCCATGGCGAAGATGATGGGCTTTTCCGCCATCGATCGCACCATGTCCTGCGTCAGCGCCCCGGCGACCGAAAGGCCGAAGAACACGTCGGAGCCGACGATGGCTTCCTCCAGCGTGCGGGCGCTGGTCTGCACCGCATGGGCGGATTTCCACTGGTTCATGCCCTCGGTCCGGCCCTGATAGAGCACGCCCTTGGTGTCGCAGAGGATGACATTGTTGTGCTGCATGCCCATGGCCTTGAGCAGCTCGACGCAGGCGATCGCCGCCGAACCGGCGCCATTGACCACCATCTTGGTGTCGCGCAGGGAGCGTCCGGTCAGGTGGCAGGCATTGATCAGCCCGGCGGCGGCGACGATGGCGGTGCCGTGCTGGTCGTCATGGAACACCGGAATGTCCATCAGCTCCCGCAGCCGCTGCTCGATCACGAAGCACTCGGGGGCTTTGATGTCTTCCAGGTTGATGCCGCCGAAGCCCACCTGATAGCGGACGGCGTTGATGAACTGGTCCACGTCCTCGGTGGCGATTTCCAGGTCGATGCCGTCGATGTCGGCGAAGCGCTTGAACAGCGCGATCTTGCCCTCCATCACCGGCTTGCCGGCCAGCGCGCCGATATTGCCGAGACCCAGCACCGCGGTGCCGTTGGAGATCACCGCGACCATGTTGCCCTTGGTCGTATATTCGTACGCGAGGTCGATGTTCTTCTCGATCTCCAGGCACGGTGCGGCAACGCCGGGGGAATAGGCCAGCGACAGATCCCGCGCCGTGACGATCGGCTTACTGACCAGCGTCTCCAGCTTGCCGGGCCGGCCGCTGGAATGCATGAGCAACGCGTCCTCGCCGGTGACGCGGGCGGTGCGGGTGTCGGTGGAATCGGCCATGGAGGCCTCCCTATCGGGCGTTTCTGGAGATGTTAGCGTTCCCACCATGGCGGGAAATGCGGCGGGCGGGAAGTGGGGATTGTGCCACGGGCGTCGTGACCCACGCCGCGACCCTTCGGCCGGCTTCTATCACGGGATATTCAAACAATCCCGCCCATTTGCCGTTGACCCCAGGTAAGAATGCGGTAAATTCGCGAGGTTATTATATTTTCGACATCCGGGGGGCGGGTGATGATCGGTAAGGACTTTGGTCTGGATCGATCCAAGGGAGTCTAGGTTGATGAAGGCGGTTCGTTCAGTGCTTAAGGCTGGGTTGTTTGCGACCGCTCTGATGGCGGTAAGTCAGGGTGCATACGCCACGGACATCATCCTGACGGGTAACCTGTACGTCGCCGATTACGGCAAAAGCGTGATGGAACGCTACAAGTGGACCTACGACCAAACGACGAACGTGATGACCTCCATCACGCCGAACGGCATTAACGGCAGCACGACCAACGCCTATTTCATCGGTGACGCCACCAATTTTCCCATCAAGGAAGGTGTCCACGGCACCTTGAATGACCTGATCCTGGTTGGCGGATTCCATGGCAGTGGCGTAACGAACATCTCCCGTTACAGGCTCGACGGATCGCTGATCGGAAGCATCCCGGTTGATTTCTCCGCGTTCAATGGCGGCAACGTCGGTATCGGCAACGTGGTGGTGACGTCGGACGGGAAATTTATGTTCGCGCCGCTGGAGTCGGGCAATGCCGTCGTTAAAATCGACCTGGCGACCGGCGCCATCGTCGCCTCGTTCGCCTATAATGGGGCACACGATGTGGCGCTGACCGCTGATGGTCAGCACATTTTTGTCGCGAACTATGCCAACGCGACTCCCAAAGTGATTGTGTTGGATTCGAACCTCACCGCGGGATCACGAGTCGATCTGATCACGGCCCAGCCGTCAGGGGTCAGTGGCCCTCTGCGGCCATCCGGCCTGTCCGTGGCGGCCGATGGCTCCTTGTACATTGATGACAACACCAATACCTCGGGAGGCCACGACAGCATCCTGCACTATAACATTACCTACACCGCCGGCGCGCCCACGGCCGCAACCTATGACGCCACGGGTAGTTATGTCGGCAGCGCGACCAACAATGCCTTGCACTTCACCTTCGGCAACAGCATCGGCCCCGACGGCAACCTCTACATCGCCGACCTCGGCGGCGGCGGGGCTGGCGGTTTCGCCGTGTCCAACGGCCATGTCGATGGCGTTTACAAATTCGATACCACCACCCACACCGTCTCGCTGGTGATTGCGGGCAAGACGGAAACAGCCGGCGCGGTGGGCGCCTCCAGCCTCAGCGCCCCGAAATATCTGCAATTCGACTCCAACTTCGTAACCGCGCCCGACGCCGGCTACGCCCCCGAACCCGCCACGCTCGCGGTGTTCTCGCTTGGCCTCGGTGCCCTCGGGATCGCCCGCCGCCGTAAGCGGGCCTAACCGCATCCGCTCTCACGGGGTGGGAGCGTCCTACCATCCCTGGGGGTGACGGCAACGGCGGTGCACCCCACCCCGCGCATGGCCTTCTCCCTCAAATCCAGCTAAATGCCCTCTTCGCCAGGATATGGGACAGAGGATGACCAAGCGCTTCGACGTCGTGGTAGTGGGCGGTGGCCATGCCGGGTGCGAAGCCGCGGCCGCCGCCGCGCGCACCGGCGCCCGCACCCTGCTGCTGACCCACAAGCTCGAAACCATCGGCGAAATGTCCTGCAACCCCTCCATCGGCGGGATCGGCAAAGGCCATCTGGTGCGGGAGGTCGATGCCCTCGACGGCGTCATGGGCAAGGCGGCCGACGCGGCCGGCATCCATTTCAAACTGCTCAACCGCAGCAAAGGCCCCGCCGTGCGCGGCCCCCGCGCCCAGGCCGATCGCAGCCTGTATCGCCGCGCCATGCGCCAGTTGCTGGAGGAAACGCCCCGCCTGACCCTGCGCGCCGGCGCGGTCGAAGACCTCATCATCGGCCCCGACGGGCGCCTGAATGCCGTCACTTGCGCCGATGGCACGACCATCCGCTGCGCCGCGGTGGTGCTGACCACTGGCACCTTCCTGCGCGGCGTGATCCATATCGGCGACCAGCAGACCGAGGCCGGCCGCATGGGGGAGGCGCCGTCCATCGGCCTGGCGCACACATTGTCCCGGCTGGGCCTGCCGATGGGCCGCCTCAAGACCGGCACCCCGGCCCGGCTGGATCGGCGCACCATCGACTGGAACGGCCTGGACGCCGATCCGGGGGATGTCGATCCGGAACCGTTCAGCACGATGACGGCGCGTCTGCACAACCGCCAGATCGAATGCCGCATGACCGCCACCACCCCGGCGACGCATGCGATCATCCGCGAGAATCTGCACCGCTCCGCCATTCACGCCGGCAATATCACCGGGGTTGGGCCGCGCTACTGCCCCTCGATCGAGGACAAGGTCGTCCGCTTCGCCGCCCGCCAAAGCCACAACATCTTCCTGGAGCCGGAGGGGCTGGACGACAACACCATCTACCCCAACGGCATTTCCACCAGCCTGCCGGAAGCCGTGCAGCGCGCCATGCTGGCGACCATTCCCGGGCTGGAGCATGCGACGATGCTGCGCCCGGCCTATGCCGTCGAATATGACTACGTGGACCCCCGCGCCCTGACACCGGGGCTGGAGCTGCGGGCGCTGCCCGGCCTGTTCCTCGCCGGCCAGATCAATGGCACGACAGGATACGAGGAAGCCGCCGCCCAGGGCCTGTTCGCCGGCATCAACGCCGCCCGGCTGGCGGGCGGCAGTGAACCGGTCCGGCTGGATCGCTCCGAAGCCTATATCGGCGTGCTGGTGGATGACCTGACGACTCAGGGCGTCAGCGAGCCCTACCGCATGTTCACCTCCCGCGCGGAATTCCGCCTCAGCCTGCGGGCCGACAACGCCGATCTGCGGCTGACGGCCCGCGGCATGGACTGGGGCTGCGTGGGGCGGGAGCGGTCGGCGGCCTTCACCGCCTACCAGGCCTCCGTCGCGGGGGCGCTGGAACGCGCCCGGGCGGAGGGACTGTCCGCCGCCGCATGGGCGCGGCTCGGCATGCCGGCGCGGGCGGATGGCAAATGGCGCTCCCTGCTGGAAACCGCCGGGCAGGACACGGTGGAATGGGACACGCTGACGGGCGCCTTCCCCTGGCTGCACGACCTGTCCCCCCGCGCCACCGCGCAGCTGCGGGCGGAGGCCCGCTACGCCGGCTATCTGCACCGCCAGGACGCCGATATCCGCCGCTTCCGGCGGGAGGAGTCGGTGTCGCTCGATAGCGTCACGTTCAGCGATATCGGGGGCCTTTCGGCGGAGGTCACGGATAAACTGACCCGCTTCCGCCCGGAGTCGCTGGGCGCGGCGGCGCGGCTGCAGGGCATGACGCCCACGGCTTTGGCCGCCATCGCGGCGCATTTGCGGAAGAAGGAGGCGAACCGGCCGCAGATGGTGGGCAGTCACGCCGTGCGGGCGTAAACTCTCATCATGCATTTCAACGGCACACTTCCGCGTACATCAACTGGGTCAGTTGAGGGGCTGGCGCCAGCACCCCGTCATGCCGACGGTGGTCGGCATCCACGCCTTTCACTGCCGATCACGCGCGAGGCGTGGATGCCGACC
>CAIUPC010000826.1 GCA_903900905.1 uncultured Acetobacteraceae bacterium | reverse complement strand
GGCGTCCATGTAATCGAGGTTCCCCGACCACCCCGTCGCGATCACCGGCTTGCCGAGCAGCATCGCCTCCGCCGGCACCAGCCCGAACCCCTCCGCGCGGTGCAAAGACAGCACGATATCGCAACAATTGGTCAGAGCATGGCTATCCGCCGCCGGCAGAATGCGGGTTTCGATCCGGATATTCCCCGCCCCCGCCGCCGCCGCGCGCAGCCGCGCGAAATCCCCCGGCGCGTGGTTCGCATGCCCCACCTTCAGCACCAGCACCCGATCCGCCCGCGCCCCAAACGCGGCGCGGAAGGCGGCGATGGCGCCAAGCGGGTTCTTGCGCGCGAAGGACGAGGCCAGGCTGAACGACACCAAAACAGTCACCGCCCCCTCCGGCAGCCCGAAATCGCCCCGGCCCAGCCGCGCCGGCACCGGCGGCGCGGCGGCGACCGGGGGTGTCACGACCCGCACCCGCCCCGGCGCCAAGGGCTCCACCGCCGCGGCAACGAAGCGCGAGGGCACCCAGACGTCATGCGCGAAAGCCGCGCCAGGCCGCCAGCCGGGGGGAACCGAGGGCAGCTCCCACGCCCAGTACCCAACGATCCGCCGCCCCGCCAGCACCGTCCGCCCCATCCGCCGCAGGGTCAGCGGCAGCAGCGGTGCGTTGACATGCACGACAAGCGGCGCGCCCTCCGCCGCGGGCCCATCCTCCGGGGGCGGCAGTTCCCCCGCCTCCCCCGCCAAGGGCGCAAGATCCATCCGCCACACCGGCGTGCCCAGCCCGGAGGCGGCCTGCGCCATCAGCCGCGCCACCGCCCCGATGCCGGAGGCGCGGGAGAATTCCCCCGCCACCACCATCCCCACG
The DNA here is from genome assembly GCA_903900905.1 of uncultured Acetobacteraceae bacterium. Taxonomy (GTDB): domain Bacteria; phylum Pseudomonadota; class Alphaproteobacteria; order Acetobacterales; family Acetobacteraceae; genus Rhodopila. The sequence continues at coordinate 2,687 of CAIUPC010000826.1, read as the reverse complement.
GCCGCCGCCGCCCCCGGCAGTGCCGGAAACGGCGTCAGCGCGGCGGTCACATGGCTCAACGCGGCGCGGCGATACACCGGCGGCACCATCCGCCACAGCGCATGCCCCAGGCCGCGCACCACCGGCCGCGCCTCATCGGTGTCATCGAAAACCATCCGCCATCCCCTGCTGCCGGAGGGGATCATGCGGGGAAAAACTTAAGAAACCGTTAACAGCGGCAGAAAACCTGAAACAACGACTCTCCCCCTCCCCTTGCGGGAGGGGGTTGGGGGGAGGGGTGCAATGGCATGGACCCGGGGGTATTCACCCCTCCCCCCAGCCCCCTCCCGCAAGGGGAGGGGGAGGATAAGCCGATGGTGCCCCCCTCAGGCCGCCAGCGCCGCCTGCACGAACGCCGGATCAAAGATCCGGTCCGCCATCACCTGGCAGCGCTTCATCAGCCGCGGCTCATCCGGCCCGTAATCCGGGCGGGCGAAATGCCAGGAGCCCAGATTGTCCCACAGCAGCAAATCCCCCACCGCCCATTCATGCACATACCGGTATTTCGGCTGCATCACGTGATCGAGCAGCTCGGTCAGCAGCGCCCGGCTCTCCGCCTCCGGCAGCCCGTCGATGCAGGCGGTGAAGCCGGGGTTCACATACAGCACCTTCCGCCCGGTGATGGGGTGGGTCATCAGCACGGGGTGGTGCACCGGCGGGCGCTGGGCGCGCATCTCCGGGGTCATGGGCGGGCGGGCGCTCCCCTTCTCCCGGCGCATGTATTCCCAGTACATCTCCAGGTCATGGGTCGCGGTCAGCCCGTCCAGCCGCGCCAGCATGGCCGGGGGCAAATCCGCCGCCGCCGCCTGGGTGTTGGTGAACTCCGTGCTGCCCACCGGCCTGCCGTCGCGCATCGGCACCTGGAAGGCCGAGAGCACGTTCACGAACCCCTTGGTCGTGGAATAGGTCATATCCGTGTGCCAGGACTGCCCGGCATCGGGGGCGCCGATCAGGTCCCCGTTCACCCGCACATTCGACAGGATGGTGACCTCGGGCATCGCCGGTTCATGATGGCGCACGCCCTTGAGCACCTGGATCTGCCCGAACCGGGCGGAGAAGCGGCGCAGATCCGCCGCCTCCAGAAACTGGCCGGGGAAGCGCAGCACGCCGTAATCGCCCAGCGCCCGCAAGATGGCGCCAAACGCGCCCGGCGGCAGGTCCGCCCGCAGATCAACGCCGCTGATGGCAGCGCCCAGGATCTGGCCGGTGGGTTCGATGCGCAGCATGGGGGATATCCTCCGTCTTTGGGAGGAGCGTAAGCGCGGCCGCCATCCCGCGGCAAGTTGGGGCGCGAAAAGCGGGCCGCCGCCGAACAGCGGCGGCCCTGCCCCTCAACGCTCGGTGCGGGCTTTACGCCGGACCATGCCCAGGCCGAACATGCCTGCGCCGATAACGGCCAGCGAGGCCGGCTCCGGGATCAAAGTCCCCGTTGAGATCACACTGCCGGAGAAGCTGGTATTCAGCGGCCCCTGCCCGGTCAGCGTAAAAATCGCCGAGGTCGGCGCGTAGCCGGTGAACGACAGCAGGCCAGCGCCCGACACCGTCACCGTGCCAAGCGTATTGCTGGTCGGGTTGGTTTCAGAAATCACGAAGCCCGTCAGATCGAACGACGCGAACAGCGGGCCTTGCGTGACGGTCAGCAGACTCAGCACCGGCAGCGCCGGGTTGTTCAGCGTCTGCGTCGCCACGGAATAGCTGAGCAGATCCGTGATCGTGCCGCAGCCGCCCGCGACGGCGGAGGGGCAGGTCGCCGCGTTCAACGCCGTGAACACGCCGCTGAGGCTGGCGGCCAGGCTCAGCGTGCCAGCGGTCCCGACACTGGCCAGGCCCGAGGTGCGGAAATCCAGCCCGGTTGCATTGTAGATATCCGTGCCACCGATGGGATTGACCCCGCCGGTGAAGTCCAACTGACTGCCCGCCGTGATGAACGGTAGGGCAGCGGCCGGCGCCGGCGCCAGGGCAACAACCCCCAAAGCGGTGGCCGCGATGGCCGCGAGGATCGAAAGCCGCTTCGGCGTCTTAACAGACGAAGCGATCGGCGTGCCGGTGCCGGCCGGGCAACGAGGATTATGGGTGCGCATGGAATACTCCAGGGGGTCTCAAAACGATTTGCATCGCGATGCAAACAGTTCGGGCGATTTGGCTGACGAGGTTCATCCAGCGGCCGGCCCGGGCGTACCGGTGGCCGGCCCGGGTTGAAATCCAGCCAATCGCACACAGAGCTTTACGAACCCGGAATTTAAGCGTCGGAAACTACGCAGGCCCGCAATGCGGGATATCAAAACCTGTTTCAATTTTAATGTTTACTGCCGAAACCCCGCACCCGATTTTCCGGCCGGCATGATGCCACTCAGACGGTTGCGTAGAGGGAAGCGATCGGGGCAAAGCCGGGTGAGGGTCGCGTGCCTGGCCCAGGATGCCGCATCGTGGGGGGCGGCCGCCAATCCGGCGCTCCGCTGGGCTGATTGGGCTCGTGCCGGGAGGGGCAATGGCCCCAAAAACACGTCATCCCCGGGCTTGTCCCATGGCTGTCCGGTTTAACCTTGAGGCTGGGACTGCCATTTTTGGCGTCATGCTCGGGCTTGACCCGAGCACCCCCAAAGGATTCTGCCGCCAAAAACGATCACGTCTTATTCTCCGCAAGTGCC
>CAIUPC010000825.1 GCA_903900905.1 uncultured Acetobacteraceae bacterium | reverse complement strand
CATCCAATCCACCCAAACCCCACACACGGGGCACACTCTTTATCGCGGGGTGGAGCAGCCCGGTAGCTCGTCAGGCTCATAACCTGAAGGTCACAGGTTCAAATCCTGTCCCCGCAACCACACCTCCAAAAAAGCCAATCACACACCAGGACGGCCAACTGCGATCCGGATGAACCCACCGCGGTTCAGCCCCTCCAGCGCCGCCTCGCGCGCGGTCAATGCGGCCTCGTCCGCGATAGCCACATCCTCAGGCCCACCCAACGGACCCGACACCATCCGCGCGATCGTGGCCGCGACCTCCCCGTTAATGCGCTTCGCCAGCGGCTGTCCGCCCCAGGCCGGGCTACGCTGAACCTCAATCAACCACGGTTGAGCATCCGCATCCAGCAACACGTCGAAGCCAAACAACTTCGCCCCGTAGCTCCGGTCCGAACCCAGCGCCAGCTGGCGCGTAAAGAACCCATCGTCGCGCAGCACCAGAACAAACTGCCCCACCAGATGGGCGAGTGAGCGGAAGATGGCCTCGGGATCATGCCCATCCGCGCCAATGCGCCTTAGGTAGGCACGCATGCTCCAGACATGCCCGGCATTTTCGACCGCCGGGTCCTGCGAAACGACCAGCAGCGGGTTGTTCCGATGCAGCGCGGTGTTGGTGACGTGCATATCCGCCTGATCGAGCCAGCCGTCCCCACGTTCGTACGGCCGCGGCGCGAAGCGGACAATGCCGTTGTTATAAATGTAGAACCGCAGTGGATCGACGGAGGTGATCAGGCAATAGACCCGCATGTGCGCCTTGCGCCCGTCCACCAGATAAGGCCGATCGACGTAACGTTGAACGACCGCGTCTTCGGCCTCCAGCGCCATCAAGGGTTGGTCAGTCAACCGAATGGACTGCCCGCCCTGACCGCCGCGGGGTTTGACGATGTAAATCGTGCCCTCAGGCTGTGCCGCCGCATAGGCCATAAATGCCTCCCGCTCCTCCGGGAGTACGAAACCCGCGGGGAATCGGAACGTCGCACCGAAATGCCTGGCTGCATGCGCCAGTAGCCGCGACAGCCGTCCCTTGTCCGCCACCGATGACCATTCATGGAAATCGTAGCTGGCAGCAGAGCGATGCAACTCACTCGCCGCATCCGGCCGTGGCGCGACCCGCTGCATCAGCCGGCGCGACTGCTGATCCGCTTCGGCGATCAGCCCGCGCGCGCGGAGCGCCCGAATTTCCCCTTGCAGGGCCAAAGACAGGTAAGCGCTCGTCTCCGCCGCGGTCGCGGTGACCCGGCGGTAGCGCTGCACGGATTCATCCAACCGGCCCAGGCGATGCAGCATCAAAGCGGCCAGGGTCAGGGACTGCTCGTCCGGGGCGCTTTCATGCAGGATCTCAAACCCGCGCAACGCTTCCTCATTCTGGCCGGTATAAAGGGCGCACAGCGCCAGTTTCGCGACGGGGAGGCGGGATTGCGGGGCGATCTGACGGGCCGCCTGGTATTGTGTGATCGCTCCGTCAAAATCCAAAGCGCGCAAATGCGTGTCGCCCAGCAGAATGCGGGCGTCAAACGATCGGGGAAGAACCCCGACAATCTCCCCCAGCAGCCGCTTTACCCGGAATATGTCATATTCTATCAGATATCGGATATCGTCACTGAGTGACATAACGGCCCCGCTTGCGAACGTACGTCATGATCTCATAGCGAAAAAGGTTTCAATGTCGAGCGCTGATGCCGCCTCACGCCGTTTCGTGGTCTCCCCGGCCGACGGCACCGCGATCGCCATGGATCGAGCAGGCGCGGGGCCGGCGCTGCTGTTGGTGCATGGCTCTGGCGCGGGTCGGCAGCGATGGCGGCCCATTCTGCCGCATCTTCACGGGAAAGTGACGCTCTATACGATGGATCGCAGGGGCCATGGTCAGAGCGGGGATGCCACGCGCTATGACATCACATTCGAATATGACGATATTGCCGCCTGCGTCGCCGCTATCGACGAATCTGCCGTCACCGTCGTCGCGCATTCCTTCGGTGGCCTATGCGCCTTGGGGGCTGCCGCGCGGTCGCCGAAAATCCGCCGCCTGGCGCTCTACGAGCCGCCCATTCCGGCTGAACCCAATGCTTATTTCCGGCCGGATCTGATCCCTTCCATGCGGGCCGCACTCAGCCGGGGCGATGCCGACGCCGCGCTGACGGCTTTCGTCACCCAGGTTCACGGGGCTGGGCCGGAAGACATAGGCCGGATGCGCCAGCTTAGCGTCTGGGCGGCGCAAACCGCGATGGTCCCCATCATCCTGCGGGAGTTGGAGGCGGTTGGCAGCTTTCAGCTTGATGCCACGCCACCCGCCGTTCCGGTCTTACTGCTGCTCGGCGGAGAGAGCCCAACCCGCTATCGGTCAACCATGGATCACCTGCTGGCGCGGCTACCGGACGCAACGCTCCAGATCCTGCCAGGCCAGGGGCACGGCGCGATTGACGCCGCGCCCGAGCAGGTCGCGCGGGCTGTACTTAATTTCCTGCCAGCGCCAGCTGATTAAAGTCGATCCCGGCCAGATCCAGCCGGCGAGGCTTCGCCGGCGGTTCCTGGCCTTCGCTGATGCGTGACAGGTTGGCAGAACGCGTGGTCATCGATGCGGCCGACCACATCAGTTGCTTTTCAGCGTCGGAGAAAAAGTCAAAATAGGCGCCCGGCGCCTCGCTGGACGCACTTTCCACACCTGGCAAGGCCATCGTGTGTGCAAGACGGTACCGCCCGCGCATTTGGTGCGCGAACATGGCCCGGATCGCCTCGGCCCGATCCGGCTGCCGCAACAGCCGATCGGCTGTCCATGCTGAGAGTTGCCCCGAATAGAGCGCCATCACGACACCGATTGAGAAAATCGGATCGACGAATCCGGCCGCGTCGCCGGTGATCATAAAACCGGGGCCCGCCACGACGTCGGAGACATAGGAGAAGTCGCGCATCACCCGGATGCCGCCATTGACCAGCGTCGCACCGGCCAGAAGCTGACCGAGATGGGCGGCCTGATGGCACACCGACAGGAAATACGCCTCCAGCGTCGCGAAACGGCCGGAGTCACGCTTGTAGTCGTCGATGGGAATCACCAGACCGACGCTTGTCATCTCCTTCAGCGGGATGTGCCAGGACCAGCCCCACTCCCCCAACCGGCTGACGAAGGTCATCGGCGGGTGGGTGCGGACATCCGCGAAGGGGCGAACAGTCCCGCCGGACGCCATGTATAAAGAATCGGCGAAATAGCCCCAAAGCGCGATGAAGCGGTATTCCGGGTTGACCTGCCGCGTGCCCAGTTGCCGCGCCATGACCGAGGCCTGGCCGGAGGCGTCGATCAACAGCCGGGCCCGGACGCGTTCACCGCCCGTTTCGCCCTGGCGGATCAGCGTTGCCTCGTTGTGGCCTTCGCTGGTCATGATTGCATCCGCGCGGACACCTTCCTCCACGCGCGCGCCGGATGCGGCGGCATGACGCAGCAGCAGCGCGTCCAGCGCGTCGCGCTCCACATGCAGCCCGGGCCGGGTGTATTCAAAGTCGCGGAAGGCAATCTGGCTGAGCTGGTCGCCCCAGGCGACAATGCCGCCGGCTTTACGGATAAACCCGTGTGCGACCACGGCGTCCGTCACGCCCAGAAGATCGAAGTACTTCCACGCGGAGGGCAGCAGGCTCTCGCCGACGGTCTCCCGCGGATGGTGCTGCTTGTCCACGAGCAGGACGTCGTAGCCTTGCTTAGCGAGCTGGGTCGCCGCCGTGCTACCCGCCGGCCCACCGCCGACGACGAGTACGTCAACATGTCTATCGATCGGCATGCGCACTCCTGTTGCCCCGTTACGCGGTTGGTTCGCGAAGGCGTCCGACCAGCGCCGCGATGGCGCCGGGCGTCCGGAAATTATCGGGAACGAACTCGTCCACGGGCACGGCGATATTAAAGACCTCTTCGATATAGGAGATGAGGTTCAAAATCTCAATGGAATCCAGGACGCCTGCGTCCAGTAGATCGGTATCGGCGGTCACGTTCGCGATGGGCCGGGTGGCTATCCCCCCAAGCCAGACGATGACGCGGTCAGTTACGATATCCATCGGGTCGGCCTGTTCGTTCAAAGGTCTGTCCGTTCAAAGGTCTGTTCAAAGGTCTGGCAGGTTTCGGGCCAGGTCACGTAACGCGGCCCGGTCGGTCTTGCCATTGAAACTCCGAGGGAGCTCCGATAGCCAGTTGATCCTGTGTGGGACATAGGCCGCTGGCAGATGGTTTGCCACAAATGATTGCAGGATACGCGTGTCAATCTCCGCCTCGCGCGGCGTCGCGAAGACGAGCAGCCGGGTCCCGCCCACGCCCGCGGCCGGAATGACGACCGCCTCCCGAACCGCCGGATGGGCGTTCAGCGTGTTCTCCAGCGTGACCAGCTCGATCCGCTGTCCACGCGATTTCACCTGTTGATCCCGCCGGCCGCTGTACATGAGCTGGCCGTCGTCCCGCCGGTACCCAAAATCGCCCGTTCGATACGATGCGTCCCGCCCCGGCAGCCGGCTGGACGCCGTGAGCGCGGGTTGCTGCCAGTAACCGGTCATGACGCCGGGGCCGGTTACGCAAATCTCCCCGGTCTCTCCGTCTGGCAGCGTTTGGCCGGTCTCGTCGCGAATGCTGACCTCGTAGTGGTCACATTGTAATCCGATGGGAACGGCGGCGAGATCGCTTTCCGGGGGCGACGCAAGCCGATGCCAGGTGCACACATTGGTTTCGGTCGGGCCGTACAAATTGACATATTGCGCCCCGGGCAGATCGGTCATCAGCCGGCGCAGCGCGGGAACCGGAAAGACCTCACCCGCGAAAAGAATCTGGCGTAGGCTCGTTAAACCCTGCATGCCCTGGCGCGCGCTCAGATACACCAGCGCCGCCGGTACGGAATACCATACGGTGATCGCGGCATCTGCGATCCAATTCCGCAATGCGCCCGGAAAGAGTAAAGTGGTTTCATCTGGAATATGCAGGGTTCCATGCGCGGCCAGGGTACAAAAAATATCGAATAGCGATAAGTCAAAATGAAATGGTGCGTGGCTGCTCACCTGATCTGATGAGGCCACCGCGAATGTCCGGCCGGCCCATTCGGTAAAGCAAGAAATATTGGCCGTGGATAGCATGATCCCCTTCGGGACGCCGGTCGAACCGGATGTGTATAGAATAGCCGCGAGATCGTTTGGCGACTCAGGACAGTCCAGCCGGTTTCGGGGTTCATCAACCAAGAGCAGCGACGCGCCTGCCCCCTGGGTCGGCACGGCCAGCGGCGGAAGCCCGGACTGAGCCGGTGGGTTTGCGGCATCCGCCTTCAAACTTGTGGCAATCTCCGGCGTCACCACCGCCAGCCTGGGCGCGAGGTCCCTCAGCAGCATCCGCAGGTAGCCAGCCGGCGCGCGCCGATCCAAGGGCACGTACGCCGCCCCGATGACGAGGCAGGCGAGGAGGCATTCCAGCGCCGCGATCGATTTGGGCAGCGCGATCGCGACCCGATCCCCGGCGTTGACCCCTGCCGCCCGCAGCGCGGCGGCCGTTGCCAGCACCCCTTCACGCAGTGCCCCATAGGTCACGGCGCGTTTGGTCTCGCGCACCGCGATGTCCTCGCGTCCGGCCGCGTCTGTCATCCAGGACAGCAGGGCCGATGGCGCCATCACGCCCGCCGCCCGCTGTTTTGCAGCGTCCGCCCGATCAGATCGAGCAGGGCCTCGGTGGTGCCGGAGGCAAAGAGGCCGCCCATCGTATCGGCCAGTGCGCCCGCGGCGTCGAACGGTTCCCCCCGCCAGCCCTGGCCGGCCAGCACGGTCACCATGTCAGTCGCGCAGGCGACCAGGGCCTCGCTGATGCTGATCTTGGCGGCGGCGTAGAGGCTCGGATCCTCCCGCCCGTTATCCAGCGACCAGGCTGCATGCCACAGCGTGAGGCGCGCCGTGTCGAGCCGCATTTTGACGCGGGCCAGGCGGTGCGACACGGCCTGGTGCTGCGCGACGCCGCGTTGGCTCAGGGCCGTGGCGCACAGGGCCAGCTCCCGCTGCGCGGCCCCCAAAGCGCCGGCCAGCAGGCAGCCACGCTCCCACCCCATGGCGGTCATGAACACTTTCAGGCCGCTGCCCGGCCGCCCGAGCAAAGCGCTGTCGGGAACAGCGCAGCCGTCCATCCGGACCTCGCCCATGGGCGCACCGGGCAGACCCGCGGTCGGGAGGATGGGCGACACTGTCAGACCCGGCGTATCCGATGGCACCAGAAACGCGGTGAGGCCGAAGGGGCCCCGTTCCGCCGATTCGCTCGCCAGGATCACGAAGAGGCCAGCCTGCGGCGCATTGCAGACCAAGGTCTTGGTCCCGTGCAGGCGGTAGCCGTCTTTATCCTTCACCGCTGTCGTGCGCAGGCCAGCGAACGAGGAGCCGCCGCCGGGTTCGGTAACCGCCAGCGCACCGACGACGGCGCCGCTCGCCAACGAGCCGGCCCATGCGGCGATCTGCTCCGCGCGCCCGTGCCGGGTCAGCGGTACCGCGCAGCCGAACAGATGCGCGCCTAATGCGAATAACAGGCCGCGATCAGCCCCCCCTTGCCCCAGCGCTTCCATCGCGCTCACCAGATCGGCCGCGCCCGCCGCTTGCCCCCCTGCCAGCGCCGGCAGGACGGCGGACAGAAGGCCCAAATCCGCCAACGCCCGCCAGGCCGCGGCATCGAAGCCGGAGGGCCGCGGCGCGCCCGACGGACGAGCGCTGGCCCATTGCCGTAGTGTGCTGGCGAAGGCCGCGGCGGCCGGGGAAACGTTGAAATTCATAACTGACCTGCTGTTTCCTGTGATATCCTGGCGCCGCCTGACCGGGCGCCCGCCACCCCCGGACGATGCCTGTCCAGAGGGCGGAGGGTCAACACCAACCCTCTGGAAAATCCAGCAGTTTTTGACCAACCGCCAATGCCCCGCAGCCTGATACCGAAGGCTGCTGGTTTGACGTGGCGTTACGTAAGCTATACTAATCTGTTGAACCGATGAAGCGTGCTTCGTCGCATTTTTGAATTAATCAGCCCACATACGTCCGTGGTCTGCCCTCGAACCGCCGGAGCGCCTGATGGAATACGCGTGGAAGAACCTGTCAGATGCGATTTTCGACCATGCCCTCAGCCGCCCCAATGCCCCGGCTCTGACCGAAGGCGGGGTCACGGTCACATACAGCCAATTCGCGGCATTGGTTTCCAAAGCCAGTGTTTTTGTCCATGACCTCGGCGTGCAACCTGGCGAGGTCGTGGCCGTCGTCATGCCGAATTCCATCGATCACATCGTTTTGACTTTCGCATTGATGCGGATTTCGGCGGTTCCGCTGGATCTGCCGACCCAGCGGCCGGCCGGGGCGTTTGTCGATCCGGTGTTGCATTTCCGTATTGGCCGGGTGTTCCTCGCGGACGGCGTGCCTGAATACAAAGGTATCATCTGTCACCAGATTGGCGCCGAATGGCGCCAGACCATCGCGCCGCTCGCCGGTGATCGGCGGGTCGCGCGCGACCAGGATGAGATGCATTTCCTCAGCCTGACGTCGGGCAGCACCGGGGTGCCCAAGGGGATCGCGACCACCCAGCGCCAGTGGCTGGCCCGCACGCGCTCCGCCATCAAACTGTTCGCCGATGTGCTGACGCATGACCGTCCGCCCAATCTGCTGATGGCCGGCGGCATGGGGTTTTCCGCCTTTTTCTTCTTCCTCGCCAATCAGATCGCGATCGGCGGCCCCACCGTGCTGCTGCCGGAAACGCGCGATATGGCGCAGTTCACGCAGCTCCTCGCATCCTGGGATGACAGCGTCTGCCTGATGACGCCGCCGCTTCTGCGGGTTTTGTTGCAACAGCCGAAGACCGAGGGCCCGATCTTTCCGCGGATGCGCGCCCTCTTCGCCGGCGCCGCGCCGCTGTTCCCGGATGAGAAATTACAGATCGCGGACCGCCTGTGCGCCAATTTCTATGAGGTCTATGGCAGCGCGGCGACTGGTTTCATTTCCACCCTTGCCCCCGCTGACATGCGGTCGCACACCGGAACCGTCGGCCGCCTCGCGTCCGATGTCTGGCTGGAAGCGTCCGACGGCGCGGGCGCGGTGCTGCCCGCCGGGCGGGCCGGGCACTTGCGGGCCCGCGGCGCGGGTATCTCCGGCGGCCTGTTCCAGGCCCCGTCCGGCCCCACGGGGGATGAGGGGTTCCGCGATGGCTGGTACTATCCCGGTGATGTCGGATCGATTGACGATGCGGGGTTCATAACCCTCAAAGGCCGCGCGGGCGACATGGTGCGCCGCAACAATGTCGACATCTTCATGCCGGAGATCGAGGAGGTGTTGCAACTTCACGATTCCGTGGTCGAAGCGGCCGCTGTCGGCATCCCCTCCACCGCCAACGGGCCGGATGATCGGCTTGTCGTGTTCGCCGTCACCGCCGATGCCTTGGCGCCAGCCGATGCCGCGGCCTGGTGCCGGGCGCGCATCCCGGCCAACAAATTCCCGGACCGCGTGTATTTCGTGCGCGGCCTGCCCAAAACCGCGAATGGCAAGATTGATAAATTGCAGCTGCGCCGCCTGGCGATTGCCGGGCCCGGAGCGCCGCCAGCCTAATCTGTTTCCGCGCTTTTTCAGGCGTTTATCGATCACTTTAGCCATTTGCGACAGCGAGCCACCCTTGCCGGCGTCCCGGCAAGGGTGCGCGTGTTTTAAGCGACCCCTGATGAATTTTGAGATTCAACCCAGGGGTCGTTGGCTGTTTAACAGCCGGAACAGACCGGTTGTGGCAGGTGCATGAAACCAGTTTGCTAAATTTATTTGATTCTGCATTAAATCGGCCCGCCGCCACAGGTTAACCATTGATTAACCCGTGCAGCCCAGCGTAATGTTCCCATACGTGTTTAGTCTGAGTGGATACGTGCGTCCTGCGCCTTCGGCATCCCATTGCTGAATGTCATAAAAGCAGCGGCTTACGCGATTCTGCTCCGCACAATGGGGGAACGTCATGCCTTCAGGTTCCAGCTTGTCGATCGTTGGTCCCGCCACTGGCGGATCGCTCGTCGTCGGTAAGGGGCAGGCCACGCCCATTGTCGGGGTGAGCCTCGCAGAACCAGGAGCCCCGGCGGGGGAGACGTTCACTGTTTCCGTGGGGGCAACTTACGGCGTCCTCTCGGCAACCGGCGGCGGCGTCTTCGGCGGTGGCACGACGACGCTGACCATCACCGGGCTGCTGAGCGACGTGAACGCCGAGCTCGCAACCCTCACGGTCATGGACGCGGCGGCGGGCACGGATACGCTGACCTTCGACGCCCAGGACATCGACGGCAATATCGCCCCCACCCAGGTGGTCTCGGTGACGGTCAATGACCTCCCGGTGATATCCGCCCCGGCGACGGCGACGGTTCTGCCGGCGGCATCGACGCTCGTTGGTCCGATCACGTTGTCCGAGGCCGGGGACACAAGCGCGACGACCTTTACCGTCACCCTGTCCGACACCAACGGCCTGCTCTCCTCGGCTGGCCCCGGCGTTTCGGGGAACGGCACCAACGCGCTTTCCATCACCGGATCGCTGGCTGATGTGAACCTCGCGCTCTCGACCCTGACGGACTTTGACGGCCTGACCGGGCCGGACACGCTGACGCTGAAAGTGAGCGACAGCCTGGGCAACACGGGCACGACGCAGCTCGTCGGTATCACCCTTCAGGGCCT
>CAIUPC010000824.1 GCA_903900905.1 uncultured Acetobacteraceae bacterium | reverse complement strand
GCTCCGCACAACCCTCGGTCCCGGCCATGGCAACCGTGTTTACGCAGAGATAAAAGAGCCTATGGTTGCCTGCTACGCCGCTCTAAAATTTTTATACCGTATAGGTTATGATCTATGGATGGGGCAGGACGTTCGCTATCTACTTGAGTCACGATCGAACTGGCTGGCATCCTCCGGCCCCGTGCATCTCACACAACACGTGTTTCCGCCAGCCCGCGATTACCCCTCCCCATACCGCTCCAACATCGCCCGCTCGATCTCCGGCGACGACGGCCAATGCCCCCGCCGCGCCCCGGCATGCCGCCGATACCGCGCCAGCGCCATCAAATCGGGCTGCACGACCTTATCCCCATCCAGGAACAAAACCCCGACCGCATCGCTGGGCAATCGCGCGATAAACGCCTCGGCATCCGCCAGCATGGCCTTGATCCGCCGGTGCAGGCTTCGCGGTTCAACCGGCGCTTCCATTGCCAGCACCTGAAACTCATCGGCGGTAAAGGTGCTGTGGCGCCGGATATCGGACAGCATTTCCTCCGGCGTCATACCCGGAAACCGTCCCACCGCCGCAGCGATGACGGCACCGAGCGGCAAGATGGTCTCATGAATCGTCAAGAGATCCACGATATCACGTGCCACCCGCCGATCCGCGGCAGCCGAGGCCTTGTTCGTTGCCAGATCGGCTCGATGCAGCACATAGCCGAACAACGGGTCCGGCTGGGCGGGGAAAAAGCGAAAATCAGAATCCGCGACCCATTCCAATTGAGTCTGCTCCCCCATTCCCTCGACCAGCGCCGTACGCTTGCCGGTGCCACGCCCGGGCAGCCAACGGACCGAGATACCAACCCCGGCGATCACGGCCGCGTCGCTTTCGGCGATCGCGACCAGCCGTGCGTCGCCGTCGTGGAAAATATCGATGTCAGCGGAGAAGCGCGGCCCGTCGCGGTTCAACGCGATGCCGCCGGCTACATAGCTGTCGGGGCTGCGCTGGCTGGCCAACAATCCCAGCACGCGGGATTGTAACGGGCTAAGCGGCACGGCACAGGCTCTCGATCCGCTCCGCCAATCGCCGCCCTTCCATGCGCCCATAGGTCCGCAAGGCCGCTACGATCGCCAACGCCGCGCCGGGGGTCGGCGGCTCGACCGGCCGCATGTTCCACAGCGCGATCACCCCGTACTCCGCGAAGGCCTGCCGGTAGAGGCGTTCGATCTCACGCAGGGGCTCGTCCGTGTCCATGTATCTTTTCCAGACCTGACCGACGCGGCAGCATACCCCACGCCAAAGCCCAATCCCAGCCCGCACCCCCCTTGACCCCTGTGCATCGCAAATCCCTTGACCCATGTGCATTGCACAACGCATGGTCCCAGCCATGGCAACCGTGTACAAGCAGGCGCGAATTACCGGCCCGGCGGCTTAAGCAGCCCCGGGACCACACCCATGCCCTGACCCCAAGCGCGGCCCTGGCCGCTCGGATTTGCCATGAACGACGCACCGAATGAGACGAAACGCGACTACCGCGATACCGTCTTTTTGCCACAGACCCCCTTCCCCATGCGCGGCGATCTGCCGAAGAAGGAACCCGCGATCCTCGCGCGGTGGGAGGCGATGGATCTGTGGGGCCAACTGCGGGAGGCGTCTAAAGGCCGCCCCCTGTTCATCCTGCATGACGGCCCGCCCTATGCGAACGGCAACCTGCATATCGGGCACGCGCTGAACAAGATCCTCAAGGACGTGATCAACCGCACCCGGCAGATGGCGGGCTTTGACGCCAACTACATCCCGGGCTGGGACTGCCACGGCCTGCCGATCGAATGGAAGATCGAGGAAGCCTACCGCGCGAAGAAGAAGGACAAGGACGCGGTCCCGGTGCTGGATTTCCGGCGGGAATGCCGGGAATACGCCGCGCATTGGATGGACGTGCAGGCAAAGGAATTCCGCCGCCTCGGGGTCGAGGGCGATTTCAAGCAGCGCTACGCCACCATGGACCTGCCGTCCGAGGGCGCGATCGTCCACGAAATCTGCAAGTTCCTGCTGAACGGCGCCCTGAACCGCGGCCTGCGCCCGGTCATGTGGTCCCCGGTGGAAAAGACCGCGCTGGCGGAAGCCGAGATCGAGTATCACGACCACACCAGCACCACGATCTGGGTGCGGTTCCCGATCGTCAAAGCGACCGATCCTCGCATGGAAGGCGCGGCGGTCGTCATCTGGACCACCACCCCCTGGACCATGCCGGGCAACCGCGCCGTCGCCGCCGGGCCGGACTTCGACTACGCGCTGCTGCATGTGGACGCGGTGAACGACGGCTCCCTGGCCCGGGTGGGTGAGAAGCTGCTGGTAGCGCTGCCTTTGCTGCCGCAGTTCCTGACCGATACCGGTATTGCCGGGCACCATCTGGTGCATGTGTTCAAGGGCGCCGATCTGGCTGGCACCATCTGCGCGCATCCGTTGCGCGGGCATGGGTATGAGCAAGACACGCCCGTCCTGCTGGCCGATTTCGTCACCACTGAGGCCGGCACCGGCTTCGTCCATATCGCCCCCGGCCATGGTGAGGACGATTTTGTGCTTGGCCGGGCGCACAAGCTGGATATCCCGGAAACCGTCGGCGACGACGGCACGTTCAATGCCTGGGTGCCGCTGTTCGCCGGCGAGCATGTCTACAAGGCGGCGGATCCCGTTTGCGCGGCGCTGACAGCGGCGGGGACTTTGGTGGCGCGGTCGAAGATCGTGCACTCCTATCCGCATTCCTGGCGCTCCCGCGCGCCGCTGATCTTCCGCGCCACGCCGCAATGGTTCATCCGCATGGATGGGCCGGAGAAGATCCGCGAAAAGGCCCTGGCCGCCATCGACGCGACGCAGTTCGTCCCCGATGCCGGGCGCAACCGTATCGGCTCCATGGTCGCGGCGCGGCCGGACTGGTGCATCAGCCGCCAGCGCACCTGGGGTGTGCCGATCGCGGTGTTCGTGGAAAAGGCGACGGGGTTGCCGTTGCGCGATCCCGAAATCGTGGCCCGGGTGGTCGATGCGTTCACGCGGGAGGGCGCCGATAGCTGGTATTCTTCACCGCCGTCGCGGTTCCTCGGCAATGACCGCAATCCTGACGATTATGAGCAGGTGATGGACATCGTGGATGTGTGGTTCGAGTCCGGCTCGACCCATGCCTTCGTGCTGGAGGATCGTGGCCTGCCCTGGCCGGCGGATCTGTATCTCGAAGGCTCCGACCAGCACCGCGGCTGGTTCCATTCCTCGCTCCTGGAGGCCGTGGGGACTCGCGGCGTGGCGCCGTTCAAGGCCGTGCTGACGCATGGCTTCGTGAACGACGAGAACGGCCGCAAGATGTCGAAGTCGCTGGGCAACGTGACCTCCCCGGACAAGGTGGCGGACCAGTATGGCGCCGACATCCTGCGGCTTTGGGTCATGTCGTCCGACACCAGCGACGATCTGCGCATCGGGCCGGAAATCCTGAAGCAGCAGTCGGAACTGTATCGCCGTCTGCGCAACACGCTGCGCTGGGTGCTCGGCAGCCTGGATGGGTTCTCGGAAGACGAGCGGGTGCCGGTGGCCGAGATGCCGGAGTTGGAGCGTTGGGTGCTGCACCGCCTGACCGAACTCGATGCCCGGATCCGCGCCGCGACCGAGAGCTACGACTGGGCCGGCGTTTATCCGGAGGTGCATAATTTCTGCAACACCGACCTGAGCGCGTTCTATTTCGATGTCCGCAAGGATGCGATCTATTGCGACGGCAAGGACAGCCTGCGCCGCCGCGCGGCGCGCACCGTGCTGGATCATCTGCACCGCTGCCTGACCATCTGGCTGGCGCCGGTGCTGTGCTTCACCGCGGAGGAAGCCTGGACCGCCCGCTTCGGCGACTCCGGCAGCGTGCATCTGCAGCTCTTCCCCGAGCTGCCGCACGAATGGCGCGACGATCCCCTGGCCGCGAAATGGGAGCAGGTCCGCGCCATCCGCCGCCGCATCACGGTGCCAATCGAGGCGGCGCGCGCGGCAAAGACCATCGGCGCGTCGTTGCAGGCGAGCGTGACGCTGAAGCTGGCACCGGATGAGGCGCTGCTGTTGAACGACGCGGAATGGGCCGACGTGTCCATCGTCTCCGCCTTACGCAGCGTCGCCGGGACCGGCGACGAACCGGCGGAAGTGACCGCCGCGCCGGGCGAGAAATGCGTCCGCTGCTGGAAGGTGCTGCCGGAAGTCGGATCGCACGCCGCGCATCCGGGCCTGTGCCTGCGTTGCGTGGAGGTGGTGGGGTGAGCGCATCGCCCGCACCTCTCCTCGTCATGCCGACGCAGGTCGGGATCCACGCCGGCGTCGCGCCCGCGGAGGGCACAGCGTG
>CAIUPC010000823.1 GCA_903900905.1 uncultured Acetobacteraceae bacterium | reverse complement strand
TGCGGGGGTATGGGCCAACCCGCTTCCTCGACCCGGGGACGCCACGTTCGGGCCAGCAGGCGGCGTTGGGCGCTGATCTCCGGGATTTCATGGATGCGCTGGGGATCGAGACAGCGGTGTTGGGCGGTTACGACTGGGGCGGACGCGCGGCCTGCGTCGTCGCGGCGCTGTGGCCGGAGCGCGTCAGCGGCCTGGTCAGCATCACCGGCTACAATATCCAGAATATCGCCGCCTCCGGCCAGCCGGCCTCGGCGATGCAGGAATATCGGCACTGGTACCAGTGGTATTTCAATACCGAGCGCGGCCGCGCCGGCCTGGCCAAAAACCGGCACGAAATCTGCCGGTTGCTGTGGAAACTCTGGTCGCCCAACTGGAATTTCAGTGACTCCAAATACGCCGCGACCGGGGTCAGCTTCGACAACCCCGATTTCGTGGACGTGGTCATCCAGTCCTACCGCCACCGGCATGCCAATGCGGCTGGCGATCCAGCTTTGGAGCCCCTGGAAGCCCTTCTTGCTACCCAGCCCCCGATCGGCGTTCCTACCATCGTACTGCATGGGGAGGCCGATGGCGTTGGCCCGGCTGTTCAGTCCGAGGGCGCGGTGAAACACTTCTCCGGCCGCTACGAACGCCGGGTCATCCCCGTCGCCGGGCATTTTCTGCCGCATGAGGCGCCGGAGGCGATGGTGCGGGCGGTGATGGACGTGCTGGGGTAGGCAAGCTCTCGCCTCAAGGCTTGTCGCAACGGTGTTAAAAGATGGAAGCTGCGGCTTAAAACAACGTCATCCCCGGACTTGTTCCGGGGACCAAGGTTTCCGCCTCTGCCGCGATTGGTCCCCGGGACAAGCCCGGGGATGACGCGGAGGAAGGGTCGGGGGATGACGTTTTTTGGAGGGGAGGCCGTCACCGCCTCACGCCCGCAGCGCCTATGGGGACAAGCCCTGGGGTAACGCGGTATGGAGGCCGCACAACACGCCAAAAAGGACTCTCCCCATGCCAGCCAGTCTCCGCGTCCTCTCCACCCTGGCCGTGATGGGCGCGATGCGCGATCTCAGCGCCGCGTACCAGGCCCGTAACGGCACCGCGGTCGATCCCGACTTCGCCCCCACGGTCGCCCTGGTGGAGCGTCTGCGCGCCGGGGAACAAGGCGACATTGGTATCCTCACCGGGCAGGGCATCGATGACATGATCGCCGCCGGCATCATGCGCCCGGGCAGCCGCACCGATGTCGCGCGGTCTTTCGTCGGCGTCGCGGTCAAGGCCGGCGCACCCAGGCCGGACCTGAGCACGGTCGAGTCCTTCAAGGCCGCGCTGCTCGCCGCCCGTTCGGTCTGCTATTCCAAAATCGGCGCCAGCGGCCTGTATTTCGCGGCTTTGATCGAACGTCTGGGCATCGCCGCGGAGGTCAATGCCAAAGCCACCATCGCCGCCACCGGCTTCACCGCCGAACGCCTGATTTCCGGTGAGGCGGACCTGGCCGTGCAACAGATCAGCGAACTCATGGTCGTCCCGGGAATCGAGGTCGCCGGCCCCCTGCCGGCGGAGGTCCAGACGGTCGCGATGTTCTCGGCCGGCCTGCTCACGTCATCCGCACAGCCGGAAGCGGCCGCGGATCTGTTGCGTTTTCTGGCTTCGGAAGATGCCGCGCCGGTGCTGCGGCGGACGGGGCTCGAACCGCCCCTAAAATAGCTTTCCGCCGTTGGGCACGGGGAAGTCCGGCTTGATCAGGACGACCGAGCCATCATCCTCCGGCATGCCCAGTGTCAGCACTTCGCTCATGAATTTGCCAATCTGGCGCGGTGGGAAATTCACCACCGCGCAGACCTGCCGACCAATGAGCTGGTCCGGGCGATAATGCACGGTGAGCTGGGCGGAGGAGCGCTTCACCCCGATCTCCGCCCCAAAATCGATGGTCAGCTTGATCGCGGGCTTGCGGGCCTCGGGGAAAGGTTCGGCGTCGATCACGGTGCCCACGCGGATATCCACGGCTTCGAAATCGGCATAGGTGATGGGGTCTGCCATGTGCTTGCTCCCTCACGGCCGATTGCCAATGCGCCGGCATGGCGCCAGTGTGGGGAGAAATACCCCCATCAGAGGATCACCGATGCGCGACTTCCATCTGCCCGGCCGTAGCCCAGTCTATGCCATGAACGGCATGGCCGCCACCTCCATGCCGGCCGCCACGCTGGCGGCGCTGGACGTGCTGCGGGCCGGCGGCAATGCGCTGGACGCGGCGGTGGCCGCCGTGTCCGTCCTGTGCGTGATCGAGCCGCAATCAACGGGTATCGGCGGCGACTGCTTCTGCCTCTATGCGCCGGCCGGTACGGGCAAGGTCTACGCGCTGAACGGCTCCGGCCGGGCGCCGGCCGCGGCCAATATCGACTGGTTCGAAAGTCATCAGATCCGCGGGATCGAGAACACCTCGGCCCATTCCGTCACCGTCCCCGGCGCCGTCAGTGCGTGGGAAACGCTGCTCGCGCGCTTCGGCACCAAAGGGCTGCACGAATTGCTGCAACCCGCGATTCGCTATGCCGAGAACGGCTGGCCGGTGCATTCCAAGGTGTCCTGGGACTGGGCCGGGGTGGAGGGCAAACTCCGCAAGAACGGCACGCATCGCTTCCTGCCCAACGGCACGACGCCGAAACCTGGCGACATCTTCCGCCAGCCGGAACTGGCTGAGACCCTGCGCCAGATCGCCCGTTACGGCGCCCGCGCTTTCTACGAGGGCCCGGTCGCGGCTGATATCGTCGCCACTTTGCGGGCCCGTGGCGGGTTGCACACGGAAGAGGATTTCGCCAACGGCCTGCGCGGGGCGGAGTTCGTCGATCCGATCTCCCTCGGCTGGAACGGGCATGAGGTCTATCAGTGCCCGCCGAACGGCCAGGGCCTGCTGGTGCTGATGATGCTGGGCATTCTTGAGGGGATGCCGAAGAATGACGGCCCCTCCGGCCTGATCCGCGCGCATCGGCATATCGAGGCCGCGCGCCTGGTCTATCGCGACCGCGACGCGTTCCTGGCCGATCCGGGGTTTGAGGATGTGCCGGTGAAGAAGCTGCTGAGCCGGGAGTATCTGGCCTCGCTGCGTGGTCTGATTTCCGACACCGAAGCCCTGCGCGACCTGCCGGCGGCGGGGGAGGCTTTGCAGCCGCCGCATCGCGACACCGTCTATCTTTGCGTCGTCGACAAAGATGGCAACGCCTGCAGCTTCATCAACTCGCTGTTCCAGAGCTTCGGTTCCGGCATTCTGGCGGAGGGGTCCGGCGTGATGCTGCAGAACCGCGGCTTCGGCTTCCGGGTGCAGCGCGGCCACCCCAATTGCATCGCGCCGAACAAGCGGCCGATGCACACCATCATTCCGGGCATGGTGATGAAGGATGGCCAGGCGGTGATGCCGTACGGCGTGATGGGCGGGCATTACCAGCCGATGGGCCATTCCTGGTTCCTGAGCAATTTCCTGGAACATGGCATGGATATTCAGGAGGCGATCGATCTGCCGCGCCTGTTCCCCTATGCCGGCAAGGTCGAGATCGAACGCGGCATCGCGGCGGAGGTCGTGGCTGGCCTGACGCGCATGGGCCATACGCCGGAAATCAACGAGCGCCCGCATGGCGGCGGCCAGGCGATCTGGATCGACCGGGAGCGTGGGTG
>CAIUPC010000822.1 GCA_903900905.1 uncultured Acetobacteraceae bacterium | reverse complement strand
TCTTGCGTCCGTGTTTTCGCTTGTTCGCGGCGGATACGCGCGTTGACGGCCTCGCGCTGTTCCAGCAGTTTTCCGAGCCGATCTATCCCCATGGTGTTGCTCCGTTGATGACACAAATGGAAACAACCGTTATCGTATCACTGTCACGAAAACTAGCGGAAAGTGCATGCCAATATCCGGCGTCAGAATGTGGAGAAAGAAACCGAAGGGCGCACTTATGCAAACTCGAGAGTTTGCGTGCGGCAAAGGCGCTGCCTCTGCACACCGGCATGGGCTTTCGTCCCCCTGCACGAGCGACACAGGGCGTGCCTGCCCCGTGACCCAGCCGGGAGGTGTTCCAACCCCCTCGACCCCTGACCAGAGCGCTTCCGCCTCTGGACACCGGACCATCGCCGTGTCGCGCTGGACTGACCCGCAAGGGAGTCTTGCCCCCTCACGTCTCCCCGCGTCAGGACTGTCGCGTCCCGACACTCACGACGCGCGTTCCCCCGCTCGACCAGGGGGCGCGTTTCGCCGCTCCACCACGAGCAGGAGGACGCCCCCTGCACCCCGACTCATGGATGGTGCGCCATGACGGCGGCCGGTGGATGGTTCCATTGCAGCGTGAAGACCATGAGCCGTAGCACCGGCCGCTCCGCTGTCGCGGCTGCGGCCTACCGCCTGGGCGAGCGTCTGCATGAGCTGGAGGTCGATCAGACGCACGACTACCGCCGCCGTTCCGGCGTGGCGGTGACGTTCACCTGTGCGCCTTCGGATGCGCCGGCCTGGGCGCATGATCCTGAGCGGCTATGGAACGCCGCTAACGCCGCCGAGAAGCGCAAGAACTCCACCCTGGCCCGTGAGGTTGAGCTTGCATTGCCGGCGACCGTCAGCGCCGAGGCCCGCGAAGGTATCGCGCGCACCGTCGCTCAGGAACTGGTCAACCGCTATGGCGTCGCGGTGTCGGGTGCGATCCACGCCCCGAGCCGCGACGGCGATCAGCGGAATCACCATGTCCATTTGCTTTTCACGACCCGGCGCATGGAACCGGACGGGCTTGGTCCCAAAACCCGCGTGCTCGATGCCAAGGCGACCGGCCCACAGGAAGTGAGCTATCTGCGTGCCTTCGCCTGCGATGCCATCAACGCGGCGCTGTCCGATGCCGGATCGGACGAGCGCGTCGATCACCGTTCATTTGCGGCGCGGGGGATCGAGGAGGAGCCGACTACCCATCTCGGCCCGGCAGGCACCGCCCTGGAGCGGCGCGCCGAGCAGTCCGAGCGTGGGTTGACCAACTACGAAATCGTCGGTGGCAACCAGCGGTTCCACGAGCTGGTGGATGAGCTGGCAGTTCTCAACGCTGAGATCGCCGCGGAACAGGAGCGGCAGCTCGATGCTCGGGTTGGGGAAGCGGAACCGGACGCCCCGACCGACCCTGCGCCCGGCGGACTGCCCGTCGTTGAACCCGACGCGGGTGTTGTCCCGATTGAGGTGATCCGCCTCGGGAGCCAGATGAACCCGCAGCCCTCGGAGCAGGAGCCACCCCTACCTGGTGCGACGTTCACCGAACGGGCCATGCGCGCACTCACCGCGTTCTTTGAGGTGGCGGGCACCACACCAGCTCCTCCGCCTCCGCCGGAAGAGCCGTCTTCGGAGCCATTGGAGGCGCACGCGGCCGCTCCAGACGTGTCTGTTGAACCGCTTCCTGCACCATCACCCGATGTCGCCGTTATCCCTTCGGCTGCGCCACCCACCGAGGTGGGGGATTTCGACGCGGTGCATAACCGGACGATTTCACAAGCGCATGCCGACATGGCGGTGATAGATGCGGAGGAGGCGGGTGGCACCGAGGGACGGTTCGGCCGCGCCCGCGCGTGGTGGACGAATATGCGCGAGCACTTTGTTGAATGGCGCGACCAGTTCCAGGATCGCGTCGAAAGCTTCCGAACACGCTGGAGCGAGCCAGAGACGACACACGATGAAGGACCAGGACACGAGCTATGAGCAACGCACTGGATCGAGTTCTCAGAACGGGCACAAAGGTCGCGCCAGAGCCGACCGAATACCGGGCGTTTGTCGATAGCGGCGGCCGGCCGCAGATGGGGTTCGCGATCACCCATGCCAGCGGCGATATGGACGGCTTCCTCTACCACTTGCTGGACAATATGAACTACCAGACTCGCAATGGGGCGGAGTTCCTGAGCTTCACGCATCGAGGCAAAGCCGTGACGATGCAGGGCATCGGCTTGAAGGTCATCATGCGGGCGATGGTGAAGCATACTCTGATGGAGATAAA
Organism: uncultured Acetobacteraceae bacterium; assembly: GCA_903900905.1. Classification (GTDB taxonomy): domain Bacteria; phylum Pseudomonadota; class Alphaproteobacteria; order Acetobacterales; family Acetobacteraceae; genus Rhodopila. The sequence continues at coordinate 4,103 of CAIUPC010000822.1, read as the reverse complement.
CGTGGCCGATGGTCGGCCCGTCGGGTCAGGGCAGCCGAGCGTGACCCGGCTTGAGGTGACGGCGGTGGGGCAGGGTACGCCGGTCGTGCGGCTGGCGAAGTAGTCGTTTGTCTCGACCCAGGCTATTGGCGGGTAGCTATCTTTGATCCACTATTTAGGAATCATGCGAAGAACAGAAGCTAAATTTCTGCTTTCAGGGTTTAGCTAACACTAACGGGAGTCAAACACATGACGTTTAATTTTAGCGTTCCCACACCGGCAGGAATCCCTCTGGATTTTGCGGCGGGTATCGGGGACGTCATATTCGTCCTTGGGGCAAATGGTACGGGAAAATCGAGCTTGATCCAGAAATTTTCCACAATGCATCAGGGGCATACTAGGAGAATATCCGCTCATAGACAAACTTGGTTTGATTCAAATGCCATGAATTTGTCGGCGCGTGGCAGAAAGGAAGCGGAACAACGAATAGTGTCACTGGATAGCCAGCCTAATTCGCGTTGGATGGAGCATGATGCCGCACAGCGTGCAAACATAGCAATATATGACTTGATCGACGCCGAAAACATGCGTGCGAGAGCAATAGCTGGAGCCGTAGATGACGATGACATTTGCCTAGCTCGCGAATTATCGAAGAAAGATGCCCCAATTAAAATAATTAATGAAATTCTTAGGCTATCCAATTTTCCAATCGAGATTTCCGTTAATGAATCAGATCATATTATGGCAAGTAAGTCGGCCGGCCCTAAATATAGTATCTCGGAAATGTCCGACGGAGAGCGCAATGCATTGTTGATAGCCACTAGTGTTCTGACAGCGAAACCCGGAAGTATTTTGCTTATCGATGAACCAGAGCGTCATCTGCACAGGTCTATTATTTCGCCTCTTTTGACTCTTCTCTTCCTAAAAAGAGCAGATTGTATATTCATAGTTTCCACTCACGATGTCATGCTGCCGCTTGGTAATCCCTCAGCTCGCACGCTTCTTGTGAGGGGATGTCGATATATCGGTAATGCGGTAACAGATTGGGATGCTGATTTGGTGTCGAACGAAGCTGCGATCGATGATCAACTTAAGCAAGATATACTCGGAGGCAGACGTAAGCTTCTTTTCGTTGAGGGTCACGAAAGAAGCCTAGATAAGCCGCTGTACAGCTTGATTTTTCCTCAGGTTTCTGTAATCGCTAAGTCAAGTTGTAGAGATGTAGAGCATGCGGTTTCAGGCATTCGTGACGCACAAGGACTTCATTGGTTGCGAGCTTTCGGAATCGTGGATAGTGACAGGCGCACGCCGGACGATCTTCAAAACCTTCTCAATAAAGGCGTATATCCTATTCCGGTGATTTCAGTGGAATCTATATATTATGCGCCGGATCTTCAACGTCGTGTAGTGGGTCGCCATGCAACGGTAACTGGAGCAGACCCCAATTTAGCGGTTCAGCGGGGTCGAACGGAAGCGATCGCGGCAATCCGCCCCCACATTCAACGTCTCAGCGAACGCGTGGTCGAAGCAACCGTTCGGCGGGAGCTGATGACAAAATTGCCTCGCCAAGCCGATATTGCGACATCGCAAATTTTTTCTGTGACAATCGATGTGCCGTCGATCGTCTCTGATGAGATCGAACGACTTACTCAAGCCTGCGACACCAACGATCTGGCAGAGATCATTGCCCACTATCCCGTGCGGGAGACCCCAGCACTGGATAGAATCGTAACTTGCCTTGGATTTCAAAACCGATCTCAATATGAGAGTGCTGTTCGAAAATTGCTTATGGACGATGAGGAGGCCTTGGCGTCAGTCAAAGCGTTGTTTGGTACGCTTGTCACGGGTATGGCGACACCCTAAGGGGTGACCCCCTGTGAGCCGACCAACGGTTACCGCTGGACGGATGGTGCCGAGGTCCTCCGGCCGTGCTCTGCGCTGGATTCTCCGGCGCGATCGGCCTGGTATTGCAGCTCCGGGGGCAGCCCCCGTTATTTCGAAACCGAGGTGATCCGCCGCGTGGCCTAACGGCGACCGCGTCCCCCTTTTCCGCTTCCCTTCCCCATAGAGTGTGATAACGTACTTTATCACACTCATAAGGGGAGCCAGACCGATGGACCAGCAAGACGCCCACACGCGGGCACGGGAAGAGCAGAAATCGACAGCGCTCGCCGAAATCGCCGTTGCACTTCACGCGCTCGACCAGGAGCGCCGCAATCCTGACGAATGGGAACGTGTGTATCTCGGGTACGCGCTCGCCGCTGTGTTTTCGGGCTGCTACGGGCTTGCAACCACCGAAGCCCGGCTGTCTCAGACCCTGCCGGCCGGAAGAAGCTCGAATCCAGGCTTGCCAAAAGACCCGATCTTTAACCAATTCGACCTGCCGCTACTCTGGAGGGCATGGAACGAGGCGAAGGCGGAACCGGTTAGACAGTTCCCGCACCTCGGTCCCGTCGTGTTGAAATGACTGAGCCGGTCCGCATCATGCCACTGGCCCGATCTGGCGAAGCTGCGAATGAAGCCTCAGCGCAAACAGTGTTGATCATCGCCCCATCCGCCGATCTTCACACCGCATCGCTGTTCACCCCGACACCGAAGGCGGCGAAGCGCACGCTGGAATTCTTCACCGCGCAGGTGAACAACGACCACACCCGCAAGGCCTATCTCAATGCCACGCGGCGGTTTTCCCAATGGTGCGACACGCACGGATTGGCCGACCTTGCCGCGGTGCAGCCGATCCATGTGGCGGCATTCATTAAGGAGATGCAGGGGCAATTCACCCCGCCGACGGTGAAGCAGAACCTGGCTGCGCTGCGGATGCTCTTCGACTGGCTAGTGACCGGCCATATTATAGAGACGAATCCGGCGCACGCGGTGCGCGGCCCGAAATACGTGGTGAAGAAGGGCAAAACGCCCGTGCTGGACGCCAGTGAGGCGCGCGCTTTGCTCGACGCCATCCCGACCGACACGCTGATCGGATTGCGCGATCGCGCTTTGATCGGGGTCATGGTCTACACGTTCGCCCGGGTAAACGCGGTCATCAGCATGAAAGTGAAGGACTATTTTACCCAAGGACGACGGGGCTGGGTGCGGCTGCATGAGAAGGGGGGCAAGGAGCATGAGGTTCCCTGTCATCATACATTGGAGCAGTTGCTCGATGCTTACATTGAGGCCGCCGGCATCCTGGATCAGCCGAACAGCCCGCTGTTTCGGTCAACGGGGCACAAGGCTGGCGAGGCGCAGCCGCTCTGGCAGCAGGATGTCTACCGGATGATCCAGCGTCGCGCGGCGGCGGCCGGGATCGGCACCAAGATCGGCGCGCATACCTTCCGCGCGACTGGGATCACCGCCTATCTCAAAAACAAAGGCACGCTGGAGCACGCGCAGATCATCGCCAACCATGCCTCGCCGCGCACAACCAAGCTGTACGACCGCCGCAGCGACGACATCTCGCTCGACGAAGTTGAGAAGATTTCTATCTGATCTCGGTATCTTTGTTTCCGTGGGTGTTTAAGGCAGCCAAAAGACCACCGTGATGCCGACGCATCACGGGGTCATCCCCGCGCCGGCGGGGGAACCTGTCGATGGATCAGGCTGGGCTTGGCGTGGGGGAGAACCGAAGCGTGCATGACCAGCGACCGGACGAACGAAGGACCATCCCCGCGTGGGCGGGGGAACCGCGACGGGTTGCGGTGCCATGATTGAGCCTGCGGGACCATCCCCGCGTGGGCGGGGGAACCCTCCCGTGTTGGTGTCAGGAGTGTAGGACGGTGGGACCATCCCCGCGTGGGCGGGGGAACCGCTGCCGTTCACATCGGCGAGCGCGGCATCGCGGGACCATCCCCGCGTGGGCGGGGGAACCGCATGGGTGGAGTTGACCGCCACGGGAGAGGAGGGACCATCCCCGCGTGGGCGGGGGAACCAACGTTGTGCTGAACAAGGGCAACTATGCGTGGGGACCATCCCCGCGTGGGCGGGGGAACCGACGGGTAGCGGCGCCATAACAAACCCTCTCGGGGACCATCCCCGCGTGGGCGGGGGAACCCGATCGGCGCGCGCCTGGCGTTCAGGATCGGCGGGACCATCCCCGCGTGGGCGGGGGAACCTCGCCTTGGCCATCGCGG
>CAIUPC010000821.1 GCA_903900905.1 uncultured Acetobacteraceae bacterium | reverse complement strand
GCACCATCCCGCCTATCCTCTTTATGGGGCAGTGGGGCCAAATCCTACTCCTTATAACGATTGACTGAAGCCAAGCCATCGCAAAAAACATCATGCTCCCCCTCCATCGGGAAGCACTTCTCGATCTCGCCGGTATCCATGACGGGCCGAACGAACACTTCATCACCTTCCTGCATAGGCATCTGGTATTCCTTTCTCTAACGCTTAAACCATGCAATGGATTCGCTCCAAGCGCAACTTTGCACCACCTTAGCGGCATATTATCATATATTTCAGATAGTTATATGCCGACCCTCATTCCTTTCATCATTTTCTAGCAGGCTGCTCTCCCCTCTCCAACCTTCGGCTATCTTCCCGTTCCTGCATAGGGAAATCAAAGTTCGCGGCATTTACCGGGGCTTGCACGAGGGTCCCACGAGCCAAGGCAATTGCTCAGGGCATGTCTTGGCAGCATCAGAGTGTTACGAGCAGCTTCGCCAGCCGGATAACGCTGTAGGCAGCGGCCCGCACTTGAAACATCCACCCAACGTGATGAGCCCCTGCTATGCAGGGTCCAAATCATCCCCGCCACCCAGAAATTGACGGAGCTTACCATCGCAGGTCGTGGATGGCGTGCCTGCGCCCGCGCTCATGGGACACAACCTTCAGCCCAACATGCGATCCAATCATTCTTGGGCATCGCCTACCCTGGCGGTCATTCCGCCCCCGCCAAGTAGATCGCCGGTCACCGCCTCTGGCCGCAGACCCCTACCGCCGGCCCCCCCCGCATTTGCACAGGCCGTCAGATGGCTGATAGCCTCCCCTCCAGACGACCAAGCCGACTATCCATCCGGGGGCCACCCATCACACCTGACCGCACGCCCCCAAACACCCAGCCAGAACAACAACACGGAGGAGCAAAAAGACCATGACCAGGCACGAACTACTGGCCGCGGACGACGCAACCATCGACGACGCGATCGCCCACGCCGACCCCATGGTGCTGCGTGGCCTGCTCTATCAGCTCACGGGCGATGCGGAGGTCGCGGCGACCAGCGTGAAGATGGTCATGGCCGGCTACTTCGACGTCCCGACCCCCGCGACCGAAGCGGACGTAGCCCTCCTCCGCCGCAAGGGCGCCGACTTCCTGAAAGCCTACCGCGACAGCGGCGCCGGCGACATCGCTGTCGGGCCGCAAGACCGCCTCGCAACCAGCCTGGGCCTCATGCTCGGCCGCACCATGGAGGGCGACGATCTGCGCCATCACGTGGAAGAACTCGCGCTCGACCCCTCTGTGCGCTCCCTGCATTGGAAGGCGCAACCCGATCCGGAACGGCTGAAGGACTTCACCGTCACCATTATCGGCGCCGGCATGGGCGGGCTCAACGCCGCGCTGCAACTGCGCAAAGCCGGGTTCCCCTTCACCGTGCTCGAGAAAAACAAGGGGGTCGGCGGCACCTGGTGGGAGAACCGCTATCCCGGCGCCCGCGTCGATACGCCCAGCCGATCCTACACCCATTTATTTGGGGTTGATTTCCCCTACCCGAACCCGTTCTGCGAGTGGCGGGAGAACGTCAAATACTTCGACTGGGTCGCCGATAATTTCGACCTCCGCCAGCACATCCAGTTCGAAACCGAGGTCAAATCCCTGACCTGGGATGACTCCGCCGGGGAGTGGGTCATCGACCTCGTTGACCCCAACGGCGCCCGCACCATCCGCTCCCGCGCCGTGATCACGGCCGTGGGCTTCCTCAACCGGCCGAACATCGCCCAATTCCCCGGCGCCGAAACCTTCGCCGGCGGGTCGTGGCACACCGCGCGCTGGCCCGAGACGGCCGACTTGAAGGGCAAGCGGGTCGCGGTTATCGGCACCGGCTGCACCGGCTACCAGATGGTGCCCGAAATCGCGTTGGAGGCCGCCGACGTCACCGTCTTCCAGCGGACGCCGCAATGGCTGTTCCCGGTGCCCGGCTACCGCTCCCCCTTCCCGCCGCAGGTCAATTGGCTGGACCGCAACCTGCCGTTCCACACCAATTTCATGCGCGCCCGCACCTGCTCCCTGGATCGAATCGCCAACGTGGCGGAGATCGATCCGAACTTCGACGATCCGCATGCCTGCAACCCGCTCAGCAAGCGCGCCCGTGAAGGCTGCATCGCCTTCCTGGAGCGTAAACTCACCGACCCCGCCCTCGTTGCCACCATGACCCCCAAGCACCCCGTCTGGTCGGCTCGGGCGGTGGTTGTCGACCCGGACTATTCCATCCTCGACGCGCTGAACCGTGATAACGTGACGTTGGTAACCAATGGGATTGAGCGCATTGAGCCGCACGGCATCGTCGCCAAGGACGGGACGCTGCATGAGGCCGATGTCATCGTCTACGCCACCGGCTTCCACGCCACGGAATACCTGTACCCGATGACCATCACCGGCCGTGATGGGCAGACGCTCGAGGACCTGTGGAAGAAAGACGGCGCGCGCGCCTATCTCGGCTGCATGATGCCGGGCTTCCCCAACCTCTGGTCGGTTTATGGGCCAAACACCAATGGCGGCCTGACGGTGGCGACGTTCCACGAGAAGGTCGCGCATTACGCCCTGCAGTGCCTGGAGGCGCTGGTCCTGGGCAATGCCGACGCGATGGAGGTCAAGGCGGACGCCTTCTGGCGCTACAACCACCTGGTGGATGAGCGCAACCAGACCAAGGTGTGGAGCGACCCGCGGGCGCACAACTACTATTGGACCGAGCACGGGCGCTCGGCCGTGATGAACCCGTTCTATACCGCGGAGATGTCGGGCTTCCTGCGGCAGCCGGACCTGGCGGATTTGGCGATTGGGTGAGGAAGGGCCGGTTTGGTAACCGGCGCCTGTTGCTCGGGGCGGTGAGGCTGTAGCCGCCACCGGGCCGGCCAGGCCCGGTCATCGCACCCACCGTACTTGCGAACCCACGCCTGCATCCCCTAACGTTCCAACAAGCCACCTCCGGCCCAACGCGGCCGGAGCACAACAAGAACAAGCCGGCCAAAAGGGAGAAGAAGCGTGGACCCATCCATGGCGGAGACGCTGGAAAAGACCACCCTGCGCAAGGTGTACCTGCGCCTGGTCCCGTATTGTTTCGTCCTCTACATCCTCTGCTACATCGACCGCATCAATGTCAGCTTCGCGGCGCTGACGATGAACAAGGACCTGGGCCTCACCGCCTATATCTACGGTCTCGCGGCGGGCGCGTTCTTCTGGGGCTATTGCCTGTTGGAGATCCCTTCCAACATCATCCTCGAAAAAGTCGGCGCGCGTCCCTGGATCACCCGCATCATGGTGACCTGGGGCCTGCTCTCCGCCGCGACCGCCTTCGTCACCGGCCCCTGGAGCTTTTTCACCGTCCGGGTCCTGATCGGGGCCGCCGAGGCCGGGCTGTTCCCCGGCATCCTGCTTTACTTCCATCGCTGGTTCCCGCAACGCCATCGCGGCCGGGTCACGGCCGGCTTCCTGATTGGCCTGCCGCTCGCCACCGCCATTGGGGCGCCGCTCTCGACCGCCTTTCTGCAGATGGACGGCATCTGGGGCCTGCACGGCTGGCAGTGGATGTATCTCGGCGAAGGGCTGCCCACCGCCATTATCGGCTGCACCGTCTGGTTCTACCTGACCGAACGCCCGAGTGAGGCGATGTGGCTGAAACCCGAGGAACGCGCCTGGCTGGACGCCGAACTGGCGATGGAACGCCGGGAGATCGAAACCGTCCAAAAGCACTCGATCTGGATGGCCTTTTCCGACCTGCGCGTGATTTTGTTGACGATTATTTTCGCCGGGATCGGGATGGCCGGGGTCGGGTTGATCCTGTTCCTGCCGCAGATCCTCAAGGGCATTGGTATGACCAATACCCAGGCGGGGCTGCTGACCGCGGTGCCTTACGTCTTCGGCACCATCGGCATGATCGCCGCCGGCTGGATTTCGGATCGGACCAAGGACCGGTTCTGGATCCTGACGGTCACGTGCAGCTGCGCGGTGGCCGGTCTGGTGCTGGGCGCGATGTGGCGCGACAGCCTCTGGGTGCTGGCCGCGTTCTCGTTGGCGACGGTCGGGTTCTACGGCATGAAATCGCCGTTCTGGCCCTTGCCCTCCACCTTTCTGACCGGGCCGGCTTTGGCGGCTGGGCTGGCCTTCATCAACTCCGTCGGCAATTTCGCGGGCTATCTGGGGCCGATCGCGGTTGGTTATGCGAAGGATGCGACCGGCAGCTTTGAGGTGGGGCTCTATGTCCTGGCCGGCGCGGCGGCTGTGTCCACCGTCACGGCGCTGGGCTGCGCCCTGTGGCTGCCGAAATCTGCCACCAACGCCAAATTAGTGCGCGCGCATTAAGACTTTCTTAGGGATTGGGGAGGCAAACTGCGCCCGGTAGCAGAGAGACCGGGACATGGCGAACGACAAGACGGGCAAGAAGGGCTCCGGCGTAATCATCCGGAAGACCGAGATTATCGAGGCCGGGCACCATGGCGGTGCCTGGAAAGTGGCATACGCCGATTTCGTGACGGCGATGATGGCGTTTTTCCTCCTGATGTGGCTGCTGAACGCCACGACGGAGGAGCAGCGCAAGGGGCTGGCGGACTATTTCACCCCGAGCAACCTCATGAGCCATGCCTCCTCCGGCACCGGCCAGCCGTTCGGCGGCCATATGCCATTCGACCCCGGAACCCTGATGTCCGACCGCGGCGCCGTCGCGATCATCGCCGGGAAGCTGCCGGAGCGGCCGCCCTCCGACGCCGAAGCCGGGGGGGAGGACGAGGCCCCGCCCAAGCCGGGAACCCAGGCGGGTATGGCGGCCCAAACCGGCGAGGCCGGCCTAAAGGCGGAACGGTTGCGGGAGGAGAAGGCCGCCTTCGAAGCCGCCGCGCAACAGATTCGCGCCGCGGTCCAGAATGACCCCGCACTGGCCGAATTGGCCAGGCAACTGGCCATCGACATGACGCCGGAGGGTTTGCGCATCCAGATCATGGATGACGTCAAAAGCGCGATGTTCGCCATCGGTTCGGCCGAACCCAACGAACGCGCGCGGCTGCTGCTGCGCAAGATCGTTCCCATCCTGGCGCAGCTGCCGGAAGCGGTTTCCATCGCCGGTCATACCGATGCCGCGCCCTTCCCCGGACCCGGCCGCAGCAATTGGGAGTTGTCGGCCGAACGCGCCAATGCGACGCGCCGGCTGCTGATCGAAGGCGGGTTGGCCGAAGCCCGCATCCGCTCCGTCACCGGCCACGCCGACAAGGACCCTTTGCTGCCCGGCGATCCCCTGGCGCCGGCGAACCGGCGGATCGCCATCGTCGTGCTCCGCGACGCCGCCGCGCGGCACTGAGGGCGGCTCATGATCACCATCGGCGCGTTCTTGTTTCTGCTTGGCTGCGTGTTCGGCAGTTACCTCGTTTCCGGCGGCAGCATGGAGCCTTTGATTGAGGCCCTGCCGTTCGAACTCTGGACGATTGGCGGTGCCGCCATCGGCACCTTCCTGATGTCCAATTCCATGCATGATGTGAAACATACGCTTGGCGGGTTCGGCAAAATCCTGAAAGGTGCCGCCTTCCATAAGCCGGACTACATCGAACTGCTGAGCCTGCTGTATTTCCTGGTCCGCCTCGCCAGCAGCAAGGGCAACATGGCGCTGGAGCCGCATATCGAGAAGCCGTCGGACAGCACCGCGTTCCAGAAATTCCCCAAGATCCTGGCCAATCACCACGCCACCGCGATCATCTGCGATTACCTGCGCATGGTGGGCATGAACGCCGACGATCCCAATCAGATCGAGGACGTGATGGCCCGCGAACTGCGCAAGACCCTGAATGAGGAGCTGCACGGCGCCCATGCCCTACAGAATATGTCCGACGGCCTGCCGGCTTTGGGCATCGTCGCGGCGGTGCTGGGCGTGATCAAAACCATGTCCCATATCGACCAGCCCCCCGCCATCCTCGGTGCCATGATCGGCGGCGCGCTGACCGGAACGTTTCTGGGGGTGCTGCTGGCCTATGGCATGGCGGGCCCCTTCGCCGCCCGGCTGAAGGGCGTGGTGGAAGAGGAGTCGAAATATTACGAAGTCATCCGCGCGGTGCTGGTGACGCATTTGCACGGCAATGCGCCGCAGGTCAGCGTGGAATCCGGCCGCAAGATGGTCCCGACCGAACACATGCCCAGCTTTGGGGAACTGGAGGAGGCGGTGCGGGCGGTGCAGATGTGAGGCGGTGGCGGCGGCACCCTCCCGTCATGCCGACCTGCGTCGGCATGACGGGTTGGGGTTGCCGCTTATGCCAGCCCGTGTCGACATTGACTCACCGGCAGCGCTCCAACGCCGTCATGCTGACGGAGGTCAGCATCCACGCCTTTCGCTGTTGGGACCACGCAAGGCGTGGATGCCGACCTGCGTCGGCATGACGACACTGCCAGCGCGGGAAGATGCCCGATCCCGTTCAAACATTTTCCGGGATTCCTGCGAGGTCGGGGTATATTACAACAACGCCAGAGCCGCCGCCGAACCGGCCAGGATTTCCACCAGACGGATCGTCTCGGCCTTGCTCATGGCCCCGTCCTTGCCGCGGTCGCGCACCGTGTCCGCCGCCTGGCGCAGCAGGCGATCATAGACCTCCGCCCCGCCGAGGGTCCGGGCCTCGCTTTCCAGCGCCCGCAGGTCGCGGGCGACGCTTTCGATCGCCGTCGTGTCGCTGTCCGCGTCCCGGGTGGTCAGTGTGCTCAAGGGCAGCAGGAGTTCGGTTTCCAGGGCGGCCGCGAAACGGGATCGGCTGACCTGATCCAATCGTTGCTGCACGGCCCGCCAGCGGCGCTTCGTCTCCGCCGCCAGACTGTCGGCGATGAGCGCCCGCAGCCCCGCGGCATGCTCCCCCACGCGGGCGGCGGCTTCCTGCAATGGGACCGCGGCGAGGCGGGCTTCGACGATCGCGGGATTCTCGAGCAATTCGGCCACGATGCTCGCGGCGCCATGGCCGGTGCGGGCCAGCAGCGCGCTGGCCTGGGGCGCCCGGGCCAATGCCAGCGCGACAAGCAGCCGCATGGCCTCGGGCGGGATCTGGCGGAGCATGGTTTCGACCGGGCCGGGATCGTTGCGGGCCACCGCGTCCGGCAGCGCGGCCAAGGCCGGTTCCTGACCCAGGACCGCGCCGACGGCCCGGGCCAGGGGTGCATAGACCTGGAAGGGAAAGCCGGTATCGCCCCACTGCTCGGGCGGTGGCGCGCGCAGCAGCACGCGTCCGGCTTCCGGCCATATCCGGGCACCGGCGGCGGCCAGAGTCTCCCGTTCCGGATCAATCGTGACGGCGCCGGGCCCGAGTTCCCGCTCCACGGTGGCGGCGAGCGGCATCAGCGCCGAACGTGGCAGCGCCGGATCGCCGGGGCGCCAGTGGCGCGGCGGGACGATGACCGGATCGAAGGGGGTAAACAGCAGGCGGCAGAAGTTCAGCGGCCGGGGCGGGCGAAGCTGCGCCAGCCGCGGCCGGAGCGGGGCGATCAGCGCGTCCGCGCCACCGCGCAGCGCCAAGGCATCGACCATCGCGACGACCTGCGCGATCTTGTCGTCGCGGGCTTGCCGCAGGCTTTGCTCCAGGTCCGGGGTCAGGTGCCGATTGGCGTCGCGCATGGGGCCATCCTGTTGCTCGGGGTTAGCGGCATGCCGCGCGCAGCCGCTCGTTGCGGCTGAGAATGGTCATGGCGGTGCCAGGCGTTTCGGCGCGGGCGAAGACCCGCGCGGCCGGGTCGGGTGCATCCGCCCCGAAATCGCGCCCGGCCCAGTCCGCGACCTGGCGCGGGAGCGGCGGGACCAGCCGCGCCATGTCCCGCAGCGCGGTGCCGCGGTCCGGGGTGGCGGCCGGTATTTCCCAGAGCAGGCAGATCGGTTCCCACCCGTCGAGGACCCAGGCCAGGCGGCCGGTCTGTTCGGTGATGCCGTCCGGGTGCCTCTGCCAGAGGCGCAACAATCCGTGCATGTCGCCGAACAGGTCGTGGATATGGGACAGCACCGCGGCTGCCGCCCCGGCAACCCGCTCCGCCGCGTCCGCGACCACATGGGCGATGCCGGCGTCGCCGGTATCATTCAGCTTTCCGGCCCAGGCCCGCACACCGGTGGCGAGGGCGCGGACCCGAGCCAGCAGGACGGGCAGCCGGGCGCGACTCTCCACCCGTTCCACCCCGATGGGCCCGAACAGGCGCCCCAGCGATTCCAGTTCCCCGAACAAATCCAGGCGCGTGCGGCCGAGTTCGGTGGCAATCCCGGCCAGCAGCTGGCGGGCGCGTTCTTCGAGGGCCGGCGTGCGCTCAGTCTGGGCGCTGATGGTCAGGCCGGTCGGGTGCACTTCTTCGATCAGGGTCAGCAGCAGCAGAAAATCGGCCAGCAGGTAGTCCGCCTCATCGGCCGCGACGGCGGCGTTGGCGGCCTTGCGGGCGGCGGCGCCGGCCAGGCCTTCGGCCGCGACATCCCAGCCGGTGAGGCGGACGGCATCCGGCGTCAGCCGGGTCAGCTGCCCCAGCTTCCGGTACAGCACCGTGTCATGCACGGTGGGGCGGCAGAGATCCTGGATGTCATCCCAGGGCGCGATATAGACCCCGCGCCGGCCGGAGGGGTTGGGCACGACCAGCTCCGCGCCCCCCCGGACGGATGGCCGGATGCGGGTGCCGATCAGCATGGGGCTGATGAATGGCGCGGTGACCCCACGCTCCTGAAAGGTCAGGGGGCGGTGGGATTGGGCCAGCCGGGTGGCCTCGGGAGGGGGGGCGAGGTGGGACACAAGCCGCATTGTCGCGGCAAAAGGTTAACAGAGAGTTTCCAGGACGCGAAAAATATGCGCCGGAAGCCGGTTTTGCGCATTTTTTATCCGCGCGTCTTCGCCATCACCTCGTGCGCGAACCAGTCCATGCGCTCCAGCGTCTCGGTCAGCGTCGGGCTGCGGAAGTCGAAGCTGAGATGGGTGACGCCGAGGGCGCGGTAAGTTTCCACATCCTCGATCAGCTGCGCCGCCGAACCGGTGAACGGCATTCTGTCAGCCCCGTCTACCGGGGTTGCTGAGACATGCAGGCGCGGGACGAAGGCGAGGCTGATGCTGAAGGGGTCGCGGCCATAGCCCTCCGCCATGCGGCGGAGGTCGTCGCGCATGGCGGCAAACTCCGCCGGGCGCAGTTCGGCGGTGGGCACCGTGCCGATGGGGTGCCAGCCATCGGCATAGCGCGCGGTGCGGCGCAGCGCCGGCTTGCTGTGGCCGCCGACCCAGATGGGCGGGTGGGGGCGCTGGACGGGGAGGGGCTCGCAGCGGACGGGGCCGAAGTTGTAATGGACGCCCTGGTGCTCGACCGGGCCGGGTGACCAGAGTTTTTTGAAGATGGCCACGTATTCGTCGCTGACGGCGCCGCGCTGGTCGAAATCGGGGGCGTTCAGGGCCTCAAACTCCTCCCGCATCCAGCCGACACCGATGCCCAGGGTGACGCGGCCTTTCGACAGCACGTCGATGGTCGCGACCATCTTGGCGGTCAGCACGGGGTTGCGGTGCGGCAGGATCAGCACGCTGGTGATCAGGCGCAGCTTTTCGGTCGCGCCGGCGACGCAGGCGAGCAGGCTGAGCACCTCCATCGCGTCGCCCTGGCTCGGGTGCCGGCCATCCGCCGCATAAGGATAGGCCGACTCGACCTTCGTCGGAATCACGATGTGATCGGCGGCGGTGACCGAGGTGAAGCCCAGTTTTTCGCCGTGCCGCGCCATGCCGATGACGCCATCGGCGGTCGCCAGAGGGCCCCGGACCGGCAAGGTATATCCGTATTGCATGCTCGTGCTCCCGCGCTGTTGACCGTTGGGCGGATTATCCCCCGTGCGGGGCTTTGTGCCAAACGCTGGGCTGGGTCGAGGCATAAGCAAGGCCATTATGTTGCAATGCACCATGGGACGGGTTATATGTAGACATACAATCCGATGAGTTTTTATCAGGAGCGTGTGATGCGGCTCAGCGATCCCGGACAGCATGACGAACCGGATGCCAGATGGGTGGCTGCCGGGCCGGCGATCCTGGCCTCGGTCATCATGGTCCTTTGCTTCGCGGCCACCTTGCTGCTGATGAACCTCGACGCGCTGCGGCCGAAAGTGGGCGATATGGTTGTCTACCGGCCGCAAACGGTGCAGCAGGATATCTGGCAATTGCAGGTCAGTTCGACCGATGGACAGAAGACCTGCGTGATGGATCCGGCGGTCATGACCATTGATGGTGGCAGCCTGGTGATCGAAGGCCGCGACGATTCCGATCGCGCGCGTCAGTACCGGCTGCACTGGGCCGGCGCGCATACCGCGCGTGGCACCGGCGATTGCGCGGGTTCGGCGGATGTCGTGGTGTCGCGCGCGGATCTGCAGAAACTGGCGCACGCCGCCGGTGGCTTTGGCAT
>CAIUPC010000820.1 GCA_903900905.1 uncultured Acetobacteraceae bacterium | reverse complement strand
TGCCTTTGAACACGCCGTTCTCCACCACGACCTTGCCGCGCAGCAGGGTCATGCAGGGCCAGGCCTCCATCTTGCGGCCTTCCCAGGGGGTGTAGTCGGCCTCGTGCAGTTCGGACGCGGTGACGACGCGCTTGTCGTTGGGGTCGAGCACGCAGATATCCGCATCCGCCCCGGCCGCCAGCGCGCCCTTGCGCGGATACAGGCCCATGACCTTGGCGGCATTGGTGGACACCAGATCGACGAAGCGCGACAGCGAATAGCCGCGCTTGCCGACCATTTCGGTGTACATGAGGGCGACGCGGGGCTCGACGCCGGCATTGCCGCCGGTGGTGTCGTCGATGCGCGCGCCTTGCAGCTTTTGCGCCAGGGTGCAGCAGATTTCGTCGGTGGCAACGCAGTTGATCGCGCCGTCCAGCGTGCCGGCCCAGAGTTCGGCCTGATCGGCTGACGACTTCAGCGACGGGTAGGTGTGGTAGATCTGGCCGCCCGGGGTTTTGTAATCCTCCGACGTGTACAGCATGTATTGGTGCAGGCTCTCCCCATAGATGGGCACGCCGCGGGCGCGGGCGTCGCGGATCGCCTGCACGCCGGTGCCGGCGGAGACATGCATCATATAGAGCGCGGTGCCCGGCACTTTCTCCGCCAGGCGCATGACGCGGCGGAAGGAGATGTCTTCGGACAGGGTGTTGTGCACCTCGGCCATGTTCTCGAACCCGGTGCGGCCTTCGCGGATCAGCTTGCCATACATGTGCATGACAATGTCGTTGTCCTCGGAGTGGATGACGCCCATGCCCTGATTCGCCGCCAGAACCTGGAAGATCTCCCAGATATCGCCGAAATCGACCATGCGGCCTTTGCGGGACGGGGTGATGTCGGTGGTGAAGATCTTCACCGTGGGGAAGCCGGCCTGGATCGCCTCGGCCACCTGGCCGGGGAGGTGGATGGGCAGGGCGCCTTCGACCATCAGATGCTGGGCGTAGTCGCAGGCGGTGTGGCCTTTCCAGTCTTCCTCCCGCTTTTCGATCGCGTCCTGCACGTTGACGCCCTGGGAGGCGCGGGTGAAATCGATCATCGTCGTGGTGCCGCCATGCACGGCGGCCTTGCTGACGACGTCGGGCGGCTCGGTCAGACCGGCGGAGCCATCGGGGTTGGGCAGATGCCATTTGCAATGCACATGCGGGTCGATGCCGCCGGGGATGACGATTTTGCCAGTCGCGTCGATAAGTTTGGCGCCTTCGGGGATCGGCAGGCTGCCAATGGCGGCCACGGCGACGATTTTTTCCCCGGAAATCAGGATGTCGTAGGCGCCTACGCCCTGCGGTGTGACGACGGTGTCGCTGCGTACGATCAAATCGACCATTTTGCCCTCCTGGGTGGAAGGGGGCATCGTTCCGCGTCTTGCGGTTGGGGGCAAGGGGGGAGATGTCAGAGCAATCAGGTGAAGCCTCTCAGTGCACGAATTGGGGCGTTGGCTGGCCTCCCGCGTCATCCCCGGGCTTGTCCCGGGGACCAAGACCCGCACAATTTCGCGAATGTCTGCCGCGATTGATCCCCGGG
>CAIUPC010000819.1 GCA_903900905.1 uncultured Acetobacteraceae bacterium | reverse complement strand
CGGCAAGGCGACGATGGACGGGTTCTGGGGGGAGATGGATCGCCTCGGCAAGGACCGCAACCCCTATCGCGCGGCCTTCGCCCAGACCATCGCGGTGGCCGAAAGCCGCGATCAGGCCATGGATATGTACACCGAAGCGGCGGAATATTTCTTCGGCCGCTGCCTGCATTTCGATCCACGTTTCGCGGCACCGCCCGGCTATTCGACCGAAGCGACACAGCGGGCCGGCCTCAGCAGCCAGGTCAGCGCGGCCGCCTTGCGCACCGTGGCACGGTCGACGGACATGAAGGGTCTGGTTGATGCCGGCTATATCGTGATTGGCTCCCCCAGCCAGGTGACCGAGCAGATCGTCGAGCTGGCCGAAAGCCTGAACGTCGGGAACCTGATGTTACTGATGCAGTTCGGCAACATGAATAAGGAGCTGACCCGCTACAACACCAAAATATTCGCCGAGAAAGTGATGCCGACCCTGCGGAAATTCCAGGCGGACTGGGAACACCGCTGGTGGCCGAAGCCAATGGACAACGCGCTACGGGCGGAACTTCCGGCCTTCGCTCCGTCGCTGCGGGCAGCGGAATAGAGGGGGATGACCGAAGGTGAAATCGCCGAAGGTCTGAATCCCGCCATGAGACAAAAGCTTCGAGCGGGAGGCGGTCAAACCATTCGCTAATGCGTCTACATTCAACGCGACAAAGCGAAGGGGCAGTCCGTGCGATCGGCCCCGCAAACCCGTCCGCCAGCGTGGCTGCACAGGCCTGGGCCGGACGCCAGCGCGTGGCGCACTAATCCGGCCAAAGACCCGATGAACGCCGGGTCCGTGCCCTGCGTCGGCACCCGGTAATAGGCTTTGACTCCCGATTTCTCGGCCAGATGCCGGTATTCGATATCCAGCTCCACCAGCGTTTCCGAATGCTCCGACACAAACGCGATGGGCACGACCAGCACCGCCACGCCATCGCGGCCGGCGCGGGCGATTTCCTCGTCGGTGGAGGGGCCGATCCATTTCACGGGGGTGGCGCGGGATTGGTAGCAGACGATGCTGTCCAAACCATTGGCGCCCCAATGGGCCAGCACGGCGGCGGTGGTTTGCTCGATCTGCGCCTGATAGGGGTCGCCCGCCTGGACGATCTTCTCCGGCAACCCGTGGGCGGAGAACAGCACGCGGAGCGGCACCGCCGGGTCCAGTTCCGCCCGAGCCTTGTCATAGGCATCGCGCACGATATCCGCGGTCGCCGCGACATAACCCCCATCGGTGGCGTAGCAGCATAAAGCGGTGGTCCGCACCGCCAGCCCGGCCTGGGCGGCGGCGGTGCGCCAGGCGGTCAGGGAACTGCCGGTCGTGGTGGAGGAATACTGCGGATACAGCGGCAGCAGCACGACCTCATCCGGTGCCCAGGCTTTGACGGCGCGGGCAGCCTCCAGGCTGAACGGGTGCCAGTAGCGCATGGCGATGAAGCATTTGGCCCCGACATCCGTCAGGTCGGCCTCCAGAGCGGCGGCCTGAAGCTGCGTCAGCTCCAGCAGCGGCGATTTGCCCCCGAGCAGGGCGTAGTTCTCGGTCGCGGGCTTCTGGCGCGATCGGGCGATGATGCGGGCCAGGAAGAAGCGCACAAATCCCGGCACGCGCAGGATGGCCGGATCGCTGAACAGGTTTTGCAGGAACGGCTTGATGGCCTCGGGGCGATCGGGGCCGCCGAGGTTGAACAGAATGACGGCGACCTTACGCGCCACGAACCAGATCCCTTAAAGCGGCCACATGGTCCGGCGGGGTTTGCGGGACGATCCCGTGGCCGAGGTTGAAGATATAGGGGCGGTTGGCGGCGCGGGCAGCGGCCAGGATGGCATTGGCCTCCCGCTGGAGCGCATCCCCACCGGCAACCAACGCCATTGGATCAAGGTTGCCCTGCAACGCCACATGCGCCGGCACCTGTGAGGCGGCGAGGCCCAAATCCATCGACGTATCCATGCCCACCCCCTGCACGCCCGTAGCCCCCGCATAACCGCCCAGCAGCATCCCGGACAGCCGCGGAAATCCGATGATCGGTACATGCGGATAGCGCTGCCTCATGACCTCAACGATCCGGCGCGTGGGTTGGATCACCTGGGCCTTGAACTGCAGCGGAGACAGAACCCCGGCCCAGGAGTCAAACAGCATCAGCGCCTCGGCCCCGGCTTCGACCTGCGCCGAGAGGTAGACGATCGTCGCCTCCGTCAGCACATCCAGCAACCGTCCGAACAGCCCCGGATCGGCATAGGCCAAAGCCCGGGTGGCCGCGAAATCGCGGGAACCACCGCCTTCGACCATGTAGCAGGCGACGGTGAAGGGGGCGCCGGCAAAGCCGATCAGAGCGGTTTGGGAGAAGCCTTCAGCGGTCAGGCCAGCGCTGACGCGGCGGACGGTTTCCATGATCGGGGCGACGGCATCGGCCACACGGTCCAGGCTGAGCGCATCCAGCGCGGCGGCGTCGCGCAGTTTGGGCAGCACCGGGCCTTCGCCCTCTTTGAATTCCAGCCCGTGGCCGAGCGCCCAGGGCAGGATCAGGATGTCACTGAACAGGATCGCGGCGTCGAAGCCATAGCGGCGGATGGGTTGCAGCGTGACCTCGGCGGCCTTGTCCGGGCTGGTGCAGAGAGCGACGAAGTCCGGCACGCCGGCGCGGATGGCGCGGTATTCCGGCAGATAGCGGCCGGCCTGGCGCATCAGCCACATTGGCGGCGGCCACACAGCCTCCCCGGCCAAAGCACGGAGCAGGGGCTTGCGGGAGTCTGACGGCATGGCGGCCTCGGGCGGTGGCATGGCGGTGTTATGGCGGAACGGGTCGCCGGGACACAAGGCCGGGCATTATTTTGTTAAGAAAACATGACCAGCCGTCGTCGCCTCACCGCGATCGGGAGTCACAGTGTAACCCTTGCGCGAGGCCCAAAAGAGTTTCTGCCAATAGAGCGGCAGAATAGCGCCATCCTCCATCGCTACGCGGGTTGCCTCGCTAAGCAGGCGATTACGTTTGGTCTCATCGAATTCCGCAGCCGCGAGGGCCAGCACGGCATCAAATTGCGCGTTGGAATAGCGGGCGCGATTGAGCGATCCCGTACCTGCGGCAGAATCGAAGCTGGCCAGCACCCCCGTCAGCCCGTTCAGCGAGGAACTCGCGATGCTGCCGTAACTGAAGTGAAAGATACTGTATTTCCGCTGCGTCGCCTGCGGCGCGTAAACGTTGTACGGTAGCACCTCCACCGCGTTCACCTTCAACCCGCCACGGGTGAACATCTGACCCAGCGCCTGGGTCAGCTGCGAGTCGCCGGGGAAACGGTTGTTTGATCCATGCAACGTCACCCCGAAACCATCGGGGTATCCGGCCTCCGCCAGCAATTTCTTCGCTGCCGCGGGATCGAAATCCATCGGTTTCAGCTCAGGGTCATACCCGCCCATCCCCTCCGGCACGATCTGGCCCGATGGTTCGCCGGCGCCGGCCAGCACCCGCTCGGTGATCGCGGCACGGTTGATCATCTTCGACAGCGCCAGCCGGACGCGTTTGTCCTTCAGGGGGTTGACGCTGAGCGGCTTGCCGTCCTTGTCAGTGATGAAGGGGCTGTCGTCGCGGCCCTGATCCATCGCCACATAGACGATCCGGGTGGAAACGGCCGAGGCCAGCGTGAAGTCCGTCCGGTTTTGGAAGACGCCGATATCCGAAGGCGGGATCTGCTCAATCACATCCACAGCGCCGGATAACAGCGCCGCACTGCGGGCAGCGGGATTGGCCAGAAAGCGGACCGTCACGGTCTGAAATTCCGGCTTGGCGCCCCAGTAGCTGGCGTTCGCCTCCATCGTCACCTTATCGCCCGGCGCGGAAGCCTTGAACCGGTACGGACCGGTCCCGATCATGGCGCGGCCGGCGTTGAAATCCTCGGTCGTGACCTGCGGACCAAGGGCGGCGGGGATGATGAAGATGCGGCCGATCATGTCCATCAATAAGGGCGTCGGCGTATCGGTGTGGACGCGCAGACGCAGCGGACCGAGGATCTCCGTGTCTTTGACCGTCCGCACGAAACTCGCAAGCGGGCCGGGGCTGTTGGGCACGCTGCGGGCCCGTTTGAGCGAATAAGCCACATCGGCGCTGGTGAGCGGACTGCCGTCATGGAATTTAACGCCCTCCCGCAGCACAATTTCCCAGGTCAAAGGATCGACCAGGGTCCAGGACATCGCGAGATTGGGATGCACATGCAACTTCGGGTCGAAGTGGATCATGCTTTCGAACATGTTCTCCGCCGTGGCCACGTCGTTGCCAAGGTCGGAAAACAGGGGATCGAGCGCGTTGTGCTCCGTCGCCCGTCCGATCGAAAGGTCGGCTGCCCCGGCGGCGCCAGGCGCCGACAGCAGGCCAAGCGTCAGTGCCGCGATCGATCGATTCATGTCTATGGTCTCCCCAATTCCCGCGCCGGTTTGCCGCATCCGGGGCGAAGACGCTAGCGTGGCAGCGAGAGCAAACCAACAGGAGGAAACCATGCCGAAAGTCGCGGTAATCACCGGCAGCAACGGGATGATCGGCCAGGCCACGTGCCGCAAGCTGATGCAGTCCGGCTTTACGGTCGTGGGCATCGATATCGGGCCGGAGAACAAGGGCAACTGGCCGTACTATCAGTGCGACCTCACCGATCTCGACGCCATGGCCGCGACCCTGGGCGCGATCGAGGCCGAGCATGGGCTGGTCCAGGTCCTCTATAACAACGCTGGCGTATTCCATCCTGAGAGCGATTGGCTCGACGTGCCGCCGGAGCAATTCGACGCGACAATGGACGCCAATGTCCGCGTGCCCTTCTTCGCCGCGCAATGGGTCGCCAAGCGTCTGATCGCGGCCGGGCAAGGGGGATCAATCGTGACCACCGCGTCCACGGCCGGGTTAAATGGCAGCACCGTCGTGGAATATGGGGCCTCCAAGGCAGCGGTGGTCAATATGACCAAGAGCCTCGGTCGCCGGCTGGGCAAGCACGGCATCCGGGTCAACGCGATCGCGCCGGGGCTGATCAATACGGCGATGGGCGCACGGGTGCCGGAGGTGTCGAAGCAGCGGGCCCTCACCAGCGCGCTGGGCCGGGCCGGAGAGCCGGAAGAAATCGCCGCCGTTGTCGATTTCCTGGTCAGCGACGCCGCGAGTTTCGTGACCTGTACAACCATCGAAGTGAGCGGCGGGGCCTGATAGCAGCATGCGTATCGCCATCGGGTCGCTGGTGCAGGCGACCGATTCCGCCGTTGCGTCCCTCACGCAGATGGAGGCCTTCACGGGTCAGGTCTTCCTCCACGACCGGGAGATCCTGGAAGGCACCGCCCCGCCGGAGGTCGCCGGCTTCATCGCCGCGCTACAGGCCGTGGACGCTGACATCGTGCCCCTGATCGCCGCGGAGGCTCCGCCCGGTGGGCCTTTAATGCGGGAGACGTTCCACGTCCTGGCGATCGAACTCGTCCACCGCCTGGCCGCGCGCAAGCCGGTCGATGGCGTGCTGCTGTCGCTCGGCGGGCGCATGGCGGTGGAGGACGAACCGGACGCGGCGGGCGAACTGCTCGAACGCGTGCGCAACGTGCTGCCGCCGGGCTTGCCCATCGGCGTGGCACTGAGCGCGGGGGCGGTGATCACGGCGCGGATGCGCCAGCCCGGGGTGTTCTTCGTGGTGGAGGAAGCCACACCGCTCGATACCGGCACCCGCACCGCCTTGCGCCTGTTGGCCCCGCGATCGGAGGAACCGTCGTGAAAATCGCATCCGTCAAAGTCAGCGTCTTGCGCGTCGCGCTCGACAATCCGTACACCGCCGCCGGCCGCGCCGTGGATGCCAATTGGCATGTGATGGCGGAGGTCACGACCACCGATGGTGTCCACGGCTTCGGCTATATCGTGGCGCTGCGGGAGATGTTCGTGCGCGCCGTGGCCTCCGCCACGCATGAACTCGGGCGGCTGATCGTCGGCATGAATGTGCTGGAAGCGGAAGCCATCTGGCAGCGCATGGCCCGCGCCGGCGATTGGGTGGGCCCGGGCGGGCTGCTGAACTACGCCATCTGCCCACTGGATATCGCGATTTGGGACGCCGCCGGCAAGTCGCTGGGGCAACCAGTGTCGCGCCTGCTCGGCGGGTTCCGCGACCGCTTGCCGGCCTATGCCAGCGACGGGTTCTGGTATTCGCTGTCGCTGGAAGACCTCGCTGCCTCCGCCCGCAAAGCCGTGGCGCAGGGGTTCAAAGCGGTGAAGCTGCGGATCGGCCACGAAGCGCATCCCAGCGGCGAAGTGGCACGCATCCAGGCCGTGCGCGACGCCGTCGGGCCGGACGTGGCGATCATGGTGGACGCGACGGAAACATGGACCCTCGATCGCGCTATGCGCACCGGCCGCGCCCTGCAGGAGGCCGGGATTGCCTGGTTCGAGGACCCGATCCATCACCTCGATGTCGCCGGCATGGCACGCATCACCGCCGCCCTGGATGTCCTGGTCGCGACCGGGGAGCATCTCTATGACATCGACGCCTATCGCCGCCTGCTGGAGGCGCGGGGCTGCGGCATCGCCTTGATCGACCTCGGCCGTATCGGCGGGGTCACACCGTGGCGGCATGTGGCCTCCCTCGCGCATGGGTTCGGCGCGCTTGTCGGCGGGCACGTGCTGCCGGAAATCCATATCCATCTGCTGACCGCGGTGCCCAACGCGCAGATCGTCGAATACGTGCCGCGCTCCGCCCGCTTGCTAAAGGCGATGCCGGCCCTGGATGGCGACTCGATGGTGGTGCCGCCGGGCGCGGGCTTCGGGCTGGAACTGGACCCGGATGCCGTCCAGCGCTTTACCGTGACGAATTGAGGAACCGTTCATGACCATCGCACGACCGACCCGTTCCCCCGCGCTTTATGGCGTGGCCACGCTGCACGATATCATGGTGCCCATGCGCGATGGCGCGCTGCTGGCGACTGACGTTTATCTACCGGCCAAGGACGGGGTCATCCTCCCCGGGCCATTCCCGGTGGTGCTGGAACGCACGCCCTATCTGAAAACCCGCAACCAGACCAACACGCCCGACGGCGCCTTCTGGGCCAGCCGGGGCTATGCCTTCGTGGTGCAGGATTGCCGCGGCCGGCATAAATCCGAGGGCGTGTTCATCTCCTACCCCGTCGAAGGCGACGACGGAGTCGATACCATGGCCTGGATCATGCAGCGGCCCTGGTGCAACGGGCGCGTGGCGGTTTCGGGGTCGAGCTACTACGCCTCCACCGCGCAGGCGATCATGACCCGCAACCCGCCGGGCCTGGTGGCGGCGGTGATCCGTGTCGGTGCCGGCGATTATCACGAAGACGGCGCCTGGTCCGGCGGGGCCTTTCAGTTGACGCACAACATCAACTACGCGCTGGGCCTCGCGGCCTTGGGCAAAGAAGCCCAGGCGGATCCCAGGGTACAGCAGGCCTTCAATAAGGCCCTGGAAACGCCGGAAGCGTTCCGGCTGATGCAACGATCCCCGCTGGCGGAGGGCCAGTCGGTGATGGCATTGGCACCCACCTACGACGATTGGTACCAGAAATGGCAGCAGCACGAATTATATGATGATTATTGGAAGTTGGACGGCTATCGCTTCAACTATGCCGGGGCCCCCGACATCCCCGTCCTGCTGATCGGGGTCTGGTACGACGAATTCCTGGGCGGCATGCTGGACGCTTATACCGGATACGCCGAGGGCAAAACCGCGCCGGTGCAGATGATCATGGGCGGAGGCTTCCATTCCTCGGTCTATACGATGTCGACCGTCGCGGGGGATGTTGATTTCGGCCCCGGGCTGCCGATGGATGTTCCCGGGCTGATCCTGCAATGGTTCGACCAATACGTGAAAAATGAGGATCGCGGCCTGCCGCCAGGGCATCTGTTCCACGCCTTCCGCCTGGAAAGCGCCGCGGGTGAGAAGACCACAAGCGGTCATCTGCAAGCCGCTGGCTCCTGGCAGACCTTCGACCGCTGGCCGCCCGCGGATGCGGTGCTAACGGCGCTGCATCTGTCGGCGGACTACAAGCTGACAACGGCGGTGCCGGCGGCGGGGACGCTCAGCTACGACCACGACCCGGCCAATCCGGTACCCACGGTCGGCGGCAATGTCAGTTCCGGCCTACAGATCGTCCGCGCGGGACCGGCGGATCAGCGCGGCGATCCGACCTTGCTGCAATGCGCCGGCACGCATCCGCTGGCGGAACGGCCTGACGTGCTCAGCTTCGCAACCCCAGTGCTGACCGCGGATGTCGAGGTCTCAGGCCCCATCACCGTGACGCTGTATGTGTCGTCCTCGGCGGTGGATACCGATTTCACCGCCAAGCTGGTCGATCACTACCCACCAAGCGCCGACTACCCCGATGGCTACGCAATGAACATCGCCGACGCGATCGTCAGGGCGCGGCTGCGCTCCTTCACCCAAACAGGACCTGGCTATCGCCGGCTCTACGCACAGGCGGAAGAAAAACTGGCGCCCGGGGAGATCGTGGAGGTCGTGATCGATCTCTGGTCCACCAGCGTCCTGTTCCGCGCCGGGCATCGTATCCGCCTCGACATCGCCAGCAGCAACTTCCCCCGCTTCGACGTGAACCCCAACACCGGGGAGGCCTTCGCGGAGCGCCGCCTGCCGCCGGTGGTGGCGCGCAATTCGATCCATCTCGGCGCGGACTATCCGTCGCATATCGCCCTCCCGATCCGGAGTGGCGCGCTGTGAGGATTGGGATCGTATCTGATTTGCATTGTAATCTTCAGGGCCTCAGTCTGGCACTCGACGCCATGGGCGATATCGATGAGCTGTTGTGCCTTGGCGATTCGATTTTCGAATACCAATTCAACAATGATGTCGTGGCTTTGCTGCGGGCGCGCAAAGCGCATGTTATCCAGGGCAATCATGAGGAAGTGTTCCTGTCCGAAGCTGGCCGCCGGGCCCGCGACCGTCCCGGCATCGATCCGGATCTATTACAATGGCTGGCAGACCAGCCACATCGCCGCACGGTCGAATTCGGCCGCTGCCGGATTTTGATGGTACACTCCACGCCCTGGGAGCCCCGCGGAACCTATGTTTACCCACATAGCGCGAACCTGGAACGGTTTGGTGAGGCAGATGCGGATTTCGTCATGTATGGTCATACGCACGCTCAGGTCGTGAAGCGATTCGGTAAGGTCACCGTCGTCAATCCGGGTTCTGCAGGTGACGCCCGCGATTCCAATAACGGTCGGCAATTAAGCTGCGCGGTGCTGGAGACCGAAACGGGCGAAGTGACGGTGACGGATTTCCCCGACCCTCGATACGCACCGAGATCTTTAAAGGTCTGACGCTGACCTGGCCGCGCGGCTTTATGAGCCGTCGAAAAACCGCATCAACGCCGGCGAAAGACCCTTCGCCGGCTTCGGACCCGGGCGGGCAAAGCTGCCCCGGGTCGCCTTCCGCGGATTCAGCGCCACCAGCGCCTCTGCCATCCGTACCGCGCAGCTGACCCCATCCAAAGTCGGGACCGGAATATCGCCTGCGGCTTCCCGCGCCAGCCCTGCCAGAGGGCCGCCACCGAAGATAATGACCTCGGCTTCATCATCATCGATGGCGCGCATGCACTCGGTCATCAGCGCCGCGCGGAATTGATCCTTGGCCTGGGTAATATCCGGGATCGGCACATCCAACGCCCGCACGCTGGCCAGGCGGCCGTCCAACCCATGCTCCCGCGCACATTCTTGATACCAGGTGCGCAGGCGGGAGGTCAGGCAAACGATCGAATACCGCCGCCCCAGCATCCAGGCGGTCAGCATGGCGGATTCCGCAATGCCAACCACGGGGATGCTGGCCAGCTCCCGCGCTGCCGCCAGACCCGGATCACCAAACGCGGCGACGATGGCGGCATCATGGCCATCAGCGTGGGTCGCCAAAGCCTCCAGCACCGCATGGCCGGCGATCGCGGCTTCCACGCGGTTGGCGATATATTGCGGGCCGAAGCCCGCCGTCACGGCAGTGATCTCAGTCCCAGCGGAGGCGAAGCGCGCGGCTTCCGCCGCCATCGACTGCGTCATCGGCTCCGTCGTATTCGGATTGATGAGCAGCAGGCGCATCGGCCGCTCAGCGCCCGGTGACGATACGTTCGACCAGTTGCTTCACCGTCGGGATGAACCCGTTGGAATAGAACGGATCCTGCCCAAAGCGGAACGCGTTGTGGCCGCTGAACACCAGGCTCTGCTCCAGGCGGGCGGGGTCATCGCCCTCATGCACCGCGCTTTGCAGCGCCTTCTGGATGCAGAAGCTCCGCGGATCGGCGCGTTTGCCGGTGCTGAAATCGGCCTCGTGCTGCGACCAGTTGGAGAAGCGGCAGGTGCTCAGGCATCCCATGCAGTCGGCCTGATCCTTGAGGATCTCCTGCGCTTTTTCCGGGGTCGCGAAGATCAGCGTCGAGTCGGGGGTGCGCAGCGTGTCGGTGAAACCCTGCGCCTCATAGCTCAAAGCGCGTTCACGATCCGCCGGGGCAACATAGACGATGCGCCGGCGTGGGCCGACGCCGTATTCGGCGGTGTGCTCGCCCATCGCTTCCGTCGAATAGGCGATCTGCCGATCAGAGCGGGCGCGCAGTTCCTGGATGAAATCGTTGTTCACCGCGCTGGAATAGAACCCGGTCGGGCTGAAGCGATTGAGGAACACGTCCCCCTCTTTCAGCGTCAGCAGGCGTTGCTTCCAGGCGGAGCCGATGGGGCTTTCCTGGGTCAGCAGCGGCCGGGTACCGAACTGGAACGCGATAGGGCCAAGATCGGGATTGCCGATCCAGTCTTTCCACTCTTCGAGCCACCAGACGCCACCGGCCATGATGATCGGGGTGTCGTGCAGCCCATAGGCGGCCATCTGCTTGCGCAGCGCCAGCACGCGGGGGAACGGATCTTCCGGCTTATTGGGGTCTTCACTGTTGGACAGGCCATTATGGCCGCCGGCCAACCAGGGGTCTTCATAGACCACGCCGCCCAGCAGTTCCGGCGTCTTGGAATAGGCGCGACGCCACAGCGCGTTGAACGCCCGCGCGGAGGAGATGATGGGGTAATAGTGGACGTTAAATTTGGCCGCGATATCCGACAGGCGGTAGGGCATGCCGGCGCCGCAGGTGATGCCGTGGATCAGGCCCTGGGCCTGTTCCAGCACAGCGTCGATGATGCGTTCGGCGCCGCCCATCTCCCACAGGATATTGACGTGGATACGACCTTTGCCGCCGGTGATGTCATGCGCGCGGCGGGCCTGCGTCAGCGCGCCCTTGATCGCGTAGTCGATCAGTTCCTCATGCCGCTCCCGCCGGGTGCGGCTGTGGTAGATCTGGGGGATGATGCGGCCATCGGCGTCGTAGCTGTCCGGGTTCACGCCGCTGAACGTACCAACGCCGCCCGCCGCGGCCCAATGGCCGGCGGTAATGCCGTTGGAGATAGCCACGCCCTTCCCGCCCTCAACGAGGGGAAGAACCTCGGCGCCACCCATTCTGATCGCATTGATCGTTTGCATCGACCCGAATCCCTTGCCAGGTCACCGCCTGGCATCATTGACGAAACACCGATACGGCGCCTGTCACGGGATGCAAGGGTTTTTGCATCCGTGTGACAGGCGCCGCGGTGTGTCAGACCCTAAAAAGGGGTCGCTTAGCCCTGATCGGACCGTTCCCGGTATTCGCGGCGAGGCGCACGTTCCGGACGATCACCCCGTTCCGGGCGATCACCACCTTCACCGCGGGCCGGCTTGGCGCCAACCGTCTCCGTGATATCGGCACCCGTGGCCTGATCTACAACCCGCATCGACAGCTTCACCTTGCCGCGATCGTCGAAGCCGATGACCTTGACCTTGACCTGGTCGCCGTCCTTGACGACGTCGGTGGTCTTGTTCACGCGGCCCTGCTGCAACTCGCTGATGTGAACCAGCCCGTCCTTGGAGCCAAGGAAGTTCACGAACGCGCCGAACTCAGCCGTTTTCACGACCTTGCCGGTGTAGATCACGCCGATCTCGGGTTCCGCGACAATGCCACGGATCCAGTCGATCGCCTTCTGCGCCTGTTCGGTGTCGGTGGCGGCGATCTTGATGGTGCCATCGTCGTTGATGTCGATCTTGCACTTGGTGGCTTCGACGATCTCGCGGATCACCTTGCCGCCGGTGCCGATGATTTCGCGGATCTTCTCCTTCGGCACGTTGATGACGGTGATGCGCGGCGCGGTGGTCGCGACTTCACCACGGGCGCCGGTCAGCGCCTTGGCCATCTCGCCCAGGATGTGCAAACGGCCGTCCTTGGCCTGCTCCAGCGCGGTCTTCATGATGTCGAAAGTGATGGACGTGATCTTGATGTCCATCTGCAGGCTGGTCACGCCCGCTTCGGTTCCGGCCACCTTGAAGTCCATGTCGCCGAGGTGATCCTCGTCGCCGAGGATGTCGGACAGCACGGCGAAGCCCTTGTCTTCCTTGATCAGGCCCATGGCGATGCCCGCCACCGGCCGCTTCAAAGGAACACCGGCATCCATCAGCGCCAGAGACGAACCGCAGACGGTCGCCATGGAGGAGGAGCCGTTGGATTCCGTGATCTCGGACACCACGCGCAGGGTGTACGGGAATTTGTCCTTCTCCGGCAGCAGCGGGTGGATGGCGCGCCAGGCCAGCTTGCCATGGCCAATTTCGCGACGGCCCGGGGAGCCCATGCGGCCGGCTTCACCCACGGAGTACGGGGGGAAGTTGTAGTGCAGCATGAAGTTGGAGCGGTATTCACCCTCCAGCGCGTCGATCACCTGCTCATCCTGGCCGGTGCCGAGGGTCGCCACGCAGAACGCCTGCGTCTCCCCACGGGTGAACAGCGACGAACCATGGGCGCGCGGCAGGATGCCGACTTCGGCGATGATCGGGCGCACGGTGCGGGTGTCGCGGCCGTCGATGCGGATGCCGGTGTCCAGGATGGCGTTGCGGACGATGTCGGCTTCCAGGTCGTGCAGGATCGCACCCGCCTTGGTGACATCGAGGCCTTCGGCGGCCAGAGCGGCCGTCGCGGCCTTCTTCGCGGCGCCGACTTTCTCGTAACGGACCTGCTTGACCCGCTCCTGATAGGCTTCGGCGATGGACGCACGGCCAACGGCGTCGGCGCGGGCTTTCAGGGCCAGTTCGGCTTCCGACTTTTCCGTCAGCGCCCAGGGCTCTTTGGCGGCGTGTTCGGCCAGTTCGATGATCGCCTGGATGACCGGCTGGAACGCGGCGTGGCCGAAGCTCACGGCGCCGAGCATGATCTCTTCCGACAGCTCAGCGGCTTCGGACTCGACCATCAGAACGCCTTCGCTGGTGCCGGCGAGCACGAGTTCGAGGGCGCTTTCCTTGGTCTCGGCGATGGTCGGATTCAGGACATATTCGCCGTTCTTGTAGCCAACGCGCGCGGCGGCGACGGGGCCGAAGAAGGGGATGCCAGACAGCGTCAGCGCGGCCGAGCAGCCGATCATGGCGACGACATCGGGGTCGTTTTCCATGTCGTGCGACAGGACGGTGGCGACGATCTGGACTTCATTGCGGAAGCCCTCCGGGAACAGCGGGCGGATCGGGCGGTCGATGAGGCGGCTTTTCAGCACTTCGGCCTCGCTCGGGCGGCCTTCACGCTTGAAGAAGCCACCGGGGATTTTGCCGGCCGCGAAGGCCTTTTCCTGGTAGTTGACGGTCAGCGGGAAGAAATCCTGGCCCGGCTTGGCGGTCTTCACGCCAACGGCGGTGCAGAGGACAATGGTCTCCCCGTAGGAGACCATGACGGCACCGTCGGCCTGACGGGCGATCTTGCCGGTTTCGAGCACGAGCTTGCGCCCGCCCCAGTCGAGTTCCTTGCGGAAGTAATTGAACATGCATGCGTCCTTATGGATGCGCGAACAGGCGGACGGCATGCCGGTCAAACCACCAATCCCTGGGTCGGACGGGAGGCGGCGTCTCGGGTCACCAGGAATGACGGGCCGCGCACCCCATTTGGGGTCTCTGCGCGGCCACATGCCATGTGGCCGGAAACGCCGTCGCGGTTCCCGCTCCTTCAGGGGCGTGCCGGTTCGGCTGGTCTGTCGTTCCGCCGTGGTCTCGCGGCGTTACCCCGGACCAAGGCGGCCCGGGGGTCGTATCTGATCAGGCTTTAGCGGCGCAGGCCGAGGCGGCCGATCAGGCCTTCATAGCGGGCTTGGTTTTTCCGCTTCACATAGTCGAGCAGCCGCCGGCGGCGGCCGACGAGCATCAGCAGCCCGCGGCGCGAATGGAAATCCTTCGCGTGCGTCTTCAGATGCTCGGTGAGGTTCACGATACGCTCGGTCAGCAGGGCAACCTGCACTTCCGGGCTACCGGTATCGGTTTCGTTGGTCTTGTAGTCGCCAATAAGCGCCGTGCGGCGCTCCGCCGTGATCGACATCGGATGATCTCCGTTAAAGGGGGTGGAAGGAACGCGGGATAAGGTGCGTTACAGCACCCGTTCGGGCTTCATCAGGCCGTCTTCAAGACGGGCCAACCCGATCACGCGGCCCCCCGCCATGGCACGGACCAATCCCCCGCTGGGATCGGCGTTACCAGGAATCCGTCCCATCAGCGTCACCAGGCTAATCGCCTGGCCATGCCGGAGGTCGGCGGCCTCAGATTCCGTCAGGGCCAGCGCCGGGATGTCGGCCAGCGCGGTCGCGACCGGAAGCAGAAGGTCCGGGGAAGCTGGCGCGGTATCCTCTGCCCCGCGCAGTTTGTCCAGCGGAATCGAGGCCGCCTCCAGGAAGGGGCCGACCCGCAGCCGGCGCAGGACGGCGATGTGGCCGACAGTGCCGCAGGCCTGCGCCAGATCGCGCGCCAGGCTGCGCATATAGACGCCCTTGCCGGAGGCGACTTCGAACACCGCGGTGTCTTCGTCGGTGCGTTCCACCAGCTCAAACCGGTCGACCCGGGCCGGACGCGGTTCGAGCACCGGGGCACGGCCTTCGCGCGCCATGTCATAGGCACGTTCGCCGGCCACCTTGATGGCGGAGAAGATGGGCGGCACCTGCATGATGTCACCGATAAACGCCGGCAGCGCGGCGCGCAGCTGGTCGTCGGTCGGGCGCACGTCGGATGTGGCGATGACCTGGCCGTCGGCGTCGTCGGTGTCGCGCTGCTCGCCCAGCTTCAGGGTGAAGCGATAGAGCTTCGTGCCATCCATCACATAAGGCACGGTTTTCGTGGCCGCCCCGAACGCAATCGGCAGCACCCCGGTGGCGAGGGGGTCGAGCGTCCCGCCATGGCCGGCTTTCTGCGCGTCGAAAATGCGCTTCACCCGGTTGACCACATCGGTGCTGGTCATGCCGGGCGGCTTATCGATGATCAGCCACCCGTCGAGCGGGAGACCTTTTGGTTTACGGCGGGACATGGGCAAGGGGGTCCGAAAGGGAGGGCGCGGGGGTAGGGGAGGCGGGGGGTGGTGTCAACGGTCCCTCTGCCTTTGTCTGTGTGATCGGGGCCGATCATCATCGACGCCCCTCCCCCGCCCTATCCTCAGTGGAAATCGCTCGCTTTATACACCCGGTACCACATCGTATCATCAGCCGCGGCGAGGGCATTGCCCAGCGTCATCTCCGGCACCCCATTCTGGTTCAGCTGCACCAGCTTACCGTTACGCCAGATCACCGCGAAGGGCGTGTCGCCCAGGATGTTATCGCCCATGAACACCTGCAACGCCCGCTGTCCGCTGCTGACCCCGCCCCCGACATAGTTTTTTCCACTGGCATTGGCGAAGTCGTTCACATAGCCGCGGTACCGGATCGAGGGCGGGCTGCTCAGCCCATGCCCCTGCAGCGCCAGTTCCTCCAGCGCCGCGTTGCTTTGCAGCGTCCGTTCCAGCGCGAGGTACGAACCCTGCACCAAAGCCGCCTGCGGATTGATCCCCAGCGTCGCGGCGTTGATCTGCATCGACCCCGCCATGGCGTCGAGCTGGCGCTGCACATCCTCCCGGTCGATCTTCTGCTGCGCGGCGGTCAGGCTGGTCAGACCGGTGCTTTCGAAGGTGATCTCGGCATTGCCCTCGGCCCGCTGGATCGCGGTCAACGACCCGCCGAAACCGGCGAGCATCTGCGCGTAATAGGCCTTCCACTCGGTTTCGAGGTTGGTGGTGGTATGGAACAGCCCATCCGTGCCCGCCGTCCAGACATGCCCGTTCACCGTCATGCTGTTGGAAATCAGGCTGCCATCAAGGGTCACGATCTGCCCCGTCCCCGCGACGATGGACGCAATCGACGCCGCACCGGCTGCCGGCGCACCGGGGATCAGCACCACCGCGCCAACATCGGTCGCGGTCTTGCTGAAGTCGGAGGCGACCAGCACCCGCCGGTACATCGCATCATTCAACGCTGCCGCCGATTGCAGCGCGGTGAACGTCAAGTCGCCATTAAGCCCAAGCTGCTGCCAGGCGCCGTTTTGCCAGACGGAGGCAAAGGGCGCATCCGACAGCACCAGGTCCTGGAAGAAATACGGCAGCGCGGCCCGGCCATTATCCAGCCCGCCGCCGACATAATTCGTGGTCCAATCGGCGCCGCTGATGAAATCGCCCCAGGCGCCCTTCCATTGCAACGCCCCCGGGTTGACCACGCCATGCCCTTGGATAGCCAGTTCCTGCAGCGCCACGTTGGATTGCAGGGTGTGCTCCAGCTGCAGGTAGCTGTGCTCGGTCAATGGCGCCTTGGCATCGATGCCGTATTTGGTCTGGTCGATCTGCATCGCGCCGGCCATGGCATCGATCTGGCGCTGCACATCGGCGCGATAAGCGGCTTCCTTGGCCGCGCCATTCCACTGGGTGTTGATGCCGGTGTTCTCGAACACCGCCTCGGCATTGCCCTCCAGCCGCTGCGTGGCGGTCAGCGTGTCACCATGCCCGGCCAGCATGGTCTGGTAGTAGCCGCGCCATTCCATTTGCAGGTTGGTGGTGGTCTGGAACACGTTGTTGGCGTCCGCCGTCCAGACATGGCCGTTCACGGTCATCGTGGCGGCGATGGTATCGCCAGACAGCGTGGTAATGGTTGCCGGCCCCGCCACCGGCGCGACCGCTGGCATCTGGCCCGGGATCATAAAGTCGGAGGGCTTGTACAGGCGGGAGAACATCGACGCATTGGCCCCGGCGACGGCGGTTGCCAGCGTGCTTTCGTTGTTGCCGTTCTGGTTAAGCTGCGTGATCTCCCCATTGCTCGCCACCACCGCGAAGGGCAGATGGGTCATGATGCTGTCATCGAACAGGTCCGCGATCGCCCGCTCCCCGGTATCAGTGCCACCGCCAACATAGAGCGTGTGCTGATCGACATTGTTCTGGAAGTCGTTGGTATAGCCATTGTAGCGCACCGCCTGCGGGTTGTTCACCCCGTGGCCCTGAATCGCCAGTTCCTGCAACGCCGCATTGCCTTGCAACACGTGTCCGATTTGCAGATAGGTCGCGTTGGTCAAAGGCGCGGTGCCGAGCCCGAGGGAGGTCATGACCGAAGCCACCGCGTCGAACTCCCGCTGCGCATCGGCGCGATCGATCGCTTGCTGGCCCTCGCTGATCTTCGACAGGCCGGTGTTCTCAAACACCACCTCGGCATTGGCCTGCAGCCGCTGCATCTCGGTCAGCGGGCCGCCCGCCAGCGCCGCCTGGTAGCTGTTGTACCATTCAAGCGTCAGGTCGGTGCTGGTCTGGTAGCGGCCATTGGCGTCCGCCACCCAGGTATGATTGCCCGCCACGATCGTCGTCGGCACGACGTCGCCGGTCATCGACAACATCTGCCCCACGCCTGGCACCGGAGAGGCCGGTGGCGTGGCGGCGCCCATCGCCTGCGTGACGTAAACCTCCGGCCCGACGGTGGTCGCGACCTTGCTGAAATCGGCTGCCACGTACACCCGCCGGAACATGGCGTCATTGGTCGCCGGCACCGTCACCGCCAGGAGGTCTTCCGAATTGGCATTCTGGTTCAACTGCTCCAGGTGCCCGTTCTGCGCCACCGTCGGGAACGGCAGATGCGATAGCACGACATCGTCGAAGAAGGCCGCGACCGCGTGCTCGCCACTATCCAGCCCGCCGCCGACATAGAATGTGGTATTGTCGCTGTTGTTCTGGAAGTCGTTGGTATAGCCATTGTATTTCGGGGATGGTGGGGAATTCAGCCCATGCCCCTGCATCGCCAGCTCCTCCAGCGCCGCGTCGGATCGCAGGCCTTGGGAGATGTGCAGGTAATCCTGCGCGGTCAGCAGCTGCGAACCCAGCCCCAGCCGCGCCATCTCGACCGCCATGGCATCGAACTCGCGCTGCGCGTCTTCACGGAACGCCTGCGCCTTGGTGGCGTTGATCGTGTTCAGGCTGGTGTTCTCGAACACCGCTTCGGCATTGCCCTCCAGCCGCTGAATGGCGGTCAGGGAGGCGCCGTTGCCCGCCAGCATGATCTGGTAATCGGCCTTCCACTCCGCCACCAGATCGGTGGTGGTGTGGAACTTGCCATCGGTGCCGATGGTCCAGACATGCGCACCCGCGCTCATGGTGTTGGCAATCTGGTCGCCGAAGAAGGTCGCGATATTGCTCGGCGTCAGCTCCGCCCCGCCGGGCACGCCGGAGCCGGGGACGTTGAAATCGCTTTTTGTATAAACGGCGGTGAACCAGGTCGCGTTCAACGCATCGACCGCCGCGACCAGGGTGCTCTCATTGGCGCCATTCTGGTTGAGCTGCACCAGCTCGCCATTCTGCGCCACCGTCGGGTACGGCAGATGCGACATGATGCTGTCATCGAACAGGTCCGCGATCGCCCGCTCCCCGGCGTTCAGGCCCGCCCCAATGAACAGGGTGCGATTGTCGACGTTGTTCTGGAAATCATTGGTATAGCCGCGATAGCGGACCGAAGGCGGGCTGTTCAATCCGTGCCCTTGCACGGCCAGTTCCTCCAACGCCGGGCTGTTCTGCATCGCATGTTCCAGCGCCAGATAAGTCTGGGTGGTCAGCGCCGTGTGCCCACCAAGCCCGATGCTCTGCATCGCGCCATAAATCGCGTCGAATTCGCGCTGCGCATCGGCACGATCGATCGCCTGCTGCGCCACGGTCAGGTTCTTGAGACCAGTGTTTTCAAATACCGCCTCGGCATTGCCTTCCAGATGCTGGATCGCGGTCAGGCTCGCACCATTACCCGCCAGCATGGTCTGGTAATAACCCTTCCATTCCGTTACCAGATCCGCTGTGGTCTGGAACGTCCCGTTGGCATCTGCTGTCCAGGTATGGCCATTCAGGGAGAGGCTGGCGGAAATCGTTGCGCCCCATAACGTGGTGATGGTGCCGGCGGCAGCGGGCGCGGCCGGGGTGGCGGGCGCCAGCGTCGGGGTCGAACTGGCCGTCCCGGGCGTCTGGGAAAAATCGGCCGCCGTATAGATCCGCACCGCACCGCTGTCATTGACTGCCCCCACCGCCTGCGACAGCGGGTCCTCATTGGCGGCGTTTTGGTTCAACTGCACCAGCTGACCATTGATCGCGATCGTGGGGAACGGCAGATGCGACAGCACGGAGTCGTCGAAGAAATCCGCGATCGCCTTTTGGTTATTGTTCAACCCGCCACCCACGAACAAGGTCGTCTGATCGACGTTGTTCTGGAAGTCGTTGGTATATCCGTTGTATTTTGGCAGCGGCGCGCCGTTCAGCCCATGCCCCTGCGTGGCCAGCTCATTCAGGCTCGCGCTGCTCTCGATCGTATGTTCGATCGCCAGATACCCCGCCGTCGTCAGCGGTGCCTTCCCGTCCAGCCCCAACTGCGTCATCGCAGCGCCGATGGCATCGTATTCGCGTTGCACATCCTCCCGGTCCCGGGCCTGGTCGCTAACACCAAGCTTCGCCAGTCCGGTATTCTCAAACAGCGCCTCCGCGTTGCCTTCCAGCCGCTGAATGAAGGTCAGCGTCGCCGCGTCGCCCGCGAGCATGGTGCTGTAGTAGCTGCGCCATTCAGCCTGAATATCAGTGGTTGTATGGAACAGACCATTCGCATCCGCGGTCCATTGATGCGTCGTCGTAGTAATAACTCCGGAGATGGAACCCCCGAAAAGCGTCGGAATAGCGCGCGTGGCGTCAAAGAGGCTGGTGTCGGTCATGGATGATTCCTCGATCTGGCTTGCAAACGTGCGTATTCCCCTATCACGTGAATTTGTAACCGGAGTTCACAAATGGTTGCGAATAAATCAAAATTGATTTCTCATATTTTGAGACGCGGCAAAACCATACAGATGTCCACCCGACGCCATTATCTGGAAGAAACACCCTTGATCGCCGCGAACTGGGACAGCACCCCATCTTGCCACGCCCCGCCCGCCGGCCGAACATCAGCCCCAACCGAACCGGAGCGAGCGTCATGACCTTCACCCCCGCCCCCCACGTCACCCAGCATTGGTCGCTGACCAAAGCCTCCGCCACCGGCCGCCGCGGCATGGTGGTCTCCCAGGTCCGTGCCGCCGCCGAAGCCGGGGTGGCCATTCTCGATGCCGGCGGCAATGCCATCGACGCCGCCGTCGGCACCGCGCTCGCCCTCTCCACCACCGAGCCCTGGAACTCCGGCCTCGGCGGGATCGGCTTTGCCCTGGTGCATCGCGCCGGCCAGCCCAAAGCCGAGGTCGTGGATTTCGGCCCCGTCGCGCCGCGCGGCCTCAACCCCTCCGTCTTCAAGCTGACCGGGCGGATGAAGCAGGACCTGTTCGCCTGGCCGGAGGTCGAAGGCGACGCCAATATCCATGGCCCGCTGTCCTTCGCCATTCCCTCCGCCCTCGCCGGCTACGAGCTGATGCTGAAGCAATGGGGCAAGCTGCCGCTGGCCGAGATCATGGCACCGGCCCTGGCGCTCGCTCAGCGCGGTCTGCCGCAGGATTGGCTGACGACGCTGAAGATCGCCGCCTCCGCCTCCGTCCTGCGCCTGTATGACGAGAGTGCGCGCATCTATCTGCCGGGTGGCCTGCCGCCGGTCGCGCCCTATCAGGGCAAGCCGGGGTTTTTCCGGCTGGGCAATCTGCCCGCCACGCTGGCGCATCTCAGCAAAGCAGGCCTGGCCGATTACTACCGTGGCGACCTTGCTCAGGCGATCGCGGCC
Organism: uncultured Acetobacteraceae bacterium; assembly: GCA_903900905.1. Taxonomy (GTDB): domain Bacteria; phylum Pseudomonadota; class Alphaproteobacteria; order Acetobacterales; family Acetobacteraceae; genus Rhodopila. The sequence continues at coordinate 11,598 of CAIUPC010000819.1, read as the reverse complement.
GATGTCAAAGGGTTGGGCGGGGTTCTGGACGCGACCGATCTCGGCAACTGCCAGGCCCGGATCCTGCCCGCCACCGAATACCAGTGGCGCGGCCGGACGCTGCAACTGACCGGCGGGCTGACCGCGGCGCCGACGATGATGCGGGTGCTCGACCAGCCGAAATCTGCCCCCTACAGCGACCGCCCCGACGCCGCCTGGTTCACCGCCTTCGCCCGCGCGATGAAGACCGCCTATGCCGAACGGCTCGACGGGCTCGGTGACGCCGACCCGATGGCGGCGGAGACGTGTACGACGCATCTGACGGTATGCGATGCGGAGGGCACGATGGTCAGCATGACCACCACCTTGCTGTCGTCGATGGGCAGCCGCGTGGTGCTGCCGGGCACCGGGATCCTGATGAACAACGGCGTCATGTGGTTCGACCCGCGCCCCAACCAGCCGAACTCCATCGCCCCCGGCAAGCGGCCGTTGACCAACATGTCGCCGATTATCCTTAAAGACGGTGACCGTCCCTGGATGGCCGCCGGCGCCTCCGGTGGCCGCCGGATTCTGGCCTCGGTGGCGCAGATGATGACCTTCATCGCCGATTTCGGCATGTCGGCCGAGGAAGCGGCGCATTACCCGCGCCTTGATATCTCCGGCCCCGAGGGCTGTTCTGCCGATATCCGGCTGCCGGACGATGTCATCGCGGCGTTGACCGCGGACGGCCCGACGGAGGTGGTGGAGCACGGCGTCATGCCCATCAACTTCGCCTGCCCCAACGTCATTCTGCAGCAGGCGGATGGCACCCGTATCGGGATCAGCGATGCCGCCAGCCCCTGGTCGTCGGCGGTGGCGCAGGCCTGATGTCCGACCCCGTCGCCGCCATTACCGAGGCCGAAGCCACGGGGGAGATCGCGGCCATCTTCGCCGACATCCGCGCCGTCTATCGGGTCGGCGCGGTCAATCTGATCTGGCGCCATCTCGCGACGATCCCGGGCGCTCTGCCCTGGGCGTGGCGGCTGGTGCGGCCGCTTTATGTCGACGGCACGATCGGGCGCGAAGCGATGGCCTTCAAGGCCGGCCTCAACAATCCGGCCTTACCGCCGGTTCCGGACGATGTCTTCGCCGCCGCTGGCCTTTCACCGGATGACCTGCGCCAGATCAGGGGCATCCTGACCGCCTATGATCGCACCAACAGCATGGCGTTGATCGCGCTCACGGCGCTCATGGCCTGGCGCGATCGTGGTGTCCAATCGTCACACAACACCACCTTGTCCGAAGCCGAGGAAACCAGCGAACTGCCGCTCCCGGCACTGACCCCGCTGGAGTCTATGCGGCCGCATCTGGCCGCCCTGGTGCTGCGCCTAAACGGTTTCGGGACGGCGCGGGAACAGCCGATCCTGGCCAGCATGTACCGGCATTTATCGCACTGGCCGGCCTATCTCGGACTGGCATGGACGGCTTTGGCTCCGGTGGAGGCCAGCGGGGCCTTGCACGCCGCGATCGCAGCCGCGTCCGGCCAGGCACGCATCCGCGCCGGAGCGATCGCGATGGAAGACGATCCGCCGCCGATTGCGATCCGGGACGCCATCGCGCAGGCGATTGAGCCCTTCACCAGCGATGTGCTGGCGAAAATGGTCGTGATCTGTGGCATGTTGCGCGCGATCACCGCGCAGCAGGAAGCCTGAGCCATTCGCGTCCACAGTAAGATATCAGCGGCCCGTCATGAATAAAGTGCCGGCCTGCTTCCCTCGTCATACCGACGCAGGTCGGTACCCACGCCTGTCCCAAATGGCACACGACGATGGCGTGGATGCCGATCTGCATCGGCATGACGGGATTTGGGGGCCGCCGGCTCAAAACCAAGGCCCCCGCACATGAGGCGGGTCACCTCCGTATTGGCCGCTGCCCTGGCGACAATGGCTTTTGCCGCGGCGGACCCGCCCGCCGCTGAAAAGGCGCCGCCGATAACGACGCTCTGGGCCCCCTTCGGGCCCGCGCCAACCGCGCCTTACCGCGCCCGTCAGGCCTTTACCGACCTGCGCAGCCGTGCCCAGGCCGGTGATGCGGAGGCCGCGGCCGAACTCGGGCAAATGTACGCCCGCGGCGGCTCGGTGGGCATCGACATCGATGAAGCTTTCCGCTGGCTGACCAAGGGGATGGACGGCGGCTCCAACGCCGCCCGCCGCGAATTTGGCCTGTTACTACTGCGCCTGCCCGGCCCGCGCCGCGATCCCGCCCGCGCCGTGCCGCTGCTGACCCAGGCGGCCGAGGCGGGGGATGCGGAGGCACAGACCGCGCTCGGCATGCTCTACGCCTGGGGCGACGGTATCGGCCGCGACGGCGCCCAGGCGCTGGCCTGGACCCGCAAGGCCGCGGAACAGAATGATCGGGCCGCGATCGCCAATCTCGGCACCTTGCTGGAAAGCGGTATTGGCGGCCCGCGGGACCCGCAAGCCGCGGCCGTCCAATACGAACGGGCCGCGGAGCTGGGCCTGTCCGCCGGGGAGCTGCGGCTCGCCATTCTCCTGCAACGGGGCGCGGGCGTGGCCAAGGACCTGAACCGCGCCTTCAACCTCCTGCAACGCGCCGCGCAGCAGGAAGACCCGATTGCCCAGCGTTTGCTCGGTCTGGCCTACCGGGAGGGCCTGGGCGTCAACGCCGACCAGGACGAGTCCATCGCCTGGATTCGCCGCGCCACTGAGCGCCATGATCCGGACGCCGCCATCCTGATGGCAGAGGCCTATGAACAAGGACGCGGCGTCCCGCGCGACCGTATCCAATCCTGGTCCTGGTTGCTGCGCGCCGGGGAGGACGGGCACACCATCGCCGCCGCCTTGCTGGGGGAAGCCTTTTTCACCGGCAATAGCGGACCCGGGCTGAACCGGGCGGAAGCCGCCGCCTGGCACCGCAAGGCGCTGGACCGGGCCAGACTCGATGCCTGGCTCATTAACGACGAACGCGGCTCCTACCGGATGCAACACCTGGCGCTGGCCCGGTACCAGCTGGGGATGATCAAATTCAGCGGCGATGGCGCCGACAAGGACGAGGCCGCCGCGCTGGCGCTGTTCGAAGCCGCGGCGGAACAGGATTGCGGCCCGGCCTTGTATCAACTCGGCACGATGTATCACGCCGGTGCCGGCGTGCCGCGTGACGACACCAAGGCTTTGGCGCTGTTCCGGCAATCCTTCGCCAAAGGCACCGCCCTCGCCGCCACGCAACTCGGCGATGCCTACATTACGGGCTGGGCCGGTTCGACCAACCCGCGGGAGGCGGTGCGCTGGTATCGCGCCGCGGCTGGCTTGCGCGAGCCCACCGGCTGGCTCGGCCTCGCCCGCGCCTATGAGACCGGCAATGGCGTGTCGAAAGACGAGGCCGGGGCCGTGACCTGGCACGAGATGGCCGCCCAGGCTGGACTGACCGACGCGCAGGCGCGGATGGGCGACATCGCGCATCTCGGCCTGTTCGGCCAACCGCGCGACGAGGCCACCGCAATCGGCTGGTATCGCGCGGCGGCCGGGCGCGGGCATACAGGTGCCGAATACATGCTTGGCGTCGTAGCGGAAGCCGCGCCCGGCCAGACCGCCGATGCCCGCGCCTGGTTCACCAAGGCCGCGGACCACGGTTCGGCGGCGGCGCTGGCGCGGCTTGGGGACGCTTATCGGGACGCGACACTTGGGCTGGCGCGCGATGACGCCAAAGCGGTTGAACTCTACCGGCGCGCCGCGGATCGCGGGCATCTCTGGGCGGAGGCCCAACTCGCCTATATGGCAGAAAGCGGCCGTGACCCCGAGCATCCGCCGGACACCGCGCTGGAACTCTGGCGCAGGGTCGCGGACAAAGGGCTGGCCCATGCCCAAAACCGCATGGGGAACGCGGCCCGCGATGGCACTCTCGGTCAGCCACAAAACGATGCGGAAGCTGTACGCTGGTTTCGGCTGGCCGCGGAACAAGACTTCGCGGAGGCCGAGGTCAATCTGGGTGGGATGCACGACCATGGGCGCGGTGTTCCCAAAGACGACGGGGAAGCCCAGCGCTGGTACTGGCGCGCCGCGGCGCTCGGCAACGCCACCGCGCACACCAATCTCGGAACCTATTTCTGGACGGGAACGGGCGGCCTGCGGCAGGACCGGGCGGAAGCCGTGAAGCACTACCGGTTCGGCGCCGAAGGCGGCATCGCCATCGCCCAACGCATATTGGCCTATGCCTATCGCACCGGCGACGGCGCCCCGGTTGACGAAGCGCAAATGCTGATCTGGGCCCGCAAGGCCGCCGAACAAGGCGAGGCCGAAGCCCAGGCCATGCTGGGCTACGCAATCCTCAGCGGGATGGGCGGCAGTTACGACTTCATCGAGGCAACCTGCTGGCTGATCCTCGCCGACGAACGCCTGCCGGAGGGGCCGGACAAGGTCCGTTCAGCCGTCAATCTCCGCGACGCGCGGGCGCAGCTGAACGAAGCGGAAACCTCGGAGGCAGAAGCCCGGGCGGCGCGCTGGCGGGAAAAATGGGCGCCGGCGCGCTGAGCCGCGCGTGCCCATCAGTGGCATTTGAAGGCGTCGAACGGCTCCCGGCAGGCCAGGCAGCGGTGCAACGCCTTACAGGCGGTGGAGCCGAAGGCGCTGATCAGCTCGGTGCTGCCGCTGCCGCAGCGCGGGCAGGCCGGATGCTCCTCGCCAAACAAAGCCCGGCGGCCGGCCGCGCGAACCGGCGGGGCGATGCCGTAGTCCGTGAGCTTGCGGCGCCCGGCCTCGCTGAGCCAATCGGTGGTCCAGGCGGGGGAGAGCACCTGCACCACGCGCGAGCGCGAAAAGCCGGCGCGGGCCAAAGCCGCCTCGATCTCCCAGGCGATCACCGCCATCGCGGGGCAGCCGGAATAGGTGGGGGTGATGGTGACGGTGACGCCATGCGCGTCGATCGCGATGTCACGCAGAACGCCGAGATCGTCGATCGTCAACGCCGGGATTTCCGGGTCCTCAACCGCCGCCACGGCAGCACGGGCGCGCGCCAGGGCCGCGGCGGCGTCTACCACACCGCGCCGGGATAGCTGCGCGGCAGGATCTGCATCTCCGCCAGCAGATGGCCGAGATGTTCGGTATGCCGGCCATCGCGCCCGCCGGATTGCATCCAGCCGTCAGCCGGTTGCGTCAATGTCGCCCGCACCAGGATGGGCGAGACGACCCGCAGCCAGGCGGCACGATCGATGCCGGCCGTGACCTCCCCGGTATAGGCCCACAGCGTCTCTATGGCGTCCTGCGCGCGGCGGTGGGATTCGCCGGTGCCATCGCCCAGCCGGATCAGCCACTCGGCGGTATGGCGCACATGGTACGCGGTCTCCTTCTCCGCCTTCGCCGCGATCGCGGCGAGGTCCGGATCGTCGGACCCCATCGCCCCGCGCCAGAGCAGGTCGGAGGCGACCGAGACCAGGAACAGCCGCGCGATGGTGAAGGCAAAATCCCCGTTCGGCAGTTCGGCGAGCAGCGCGTTACGGAACTGCGGCGGATCGCGGAGATAGGCGAGTTCATCCTCCGCGTAGCCCGTCGCCTGATACAGCGCCCGCGCCTGGCCAATCAGATCGAGGGCGATATTGGCCAGCGCCAGTTCTTCCTCCAGCGTCGGGGCATGGCCCGTCCATTCGCTGGTGCGATGGCCGAGGATCAGCGCATCATCGGCCAGCGCCAGGAACGACCGGACGCGCGGCGTCTCGTCTATCGTGATCGAGGTGGTGGCCACGGCTACATGTGCCCCACTTCGTCCGGAACCTCATAGAAGGTCGGGTGACGGTAGATTTTCGATCCCGTCGGCTCGAACAGCATGTCCCGATCGGATGGGTCGGAGGCGATGATGGCGTTGGACGGGACCACCCAAAGCGACAGCCCCTCCCCGCGCCTTGTGTAGACATCCCGCGCGGCCTGCAGGGCCATGGTGGCATCGGCGGCATGCACCGAGCCGACATGCTTATGCGCCAGCCCGTTGCGGGCACGGACGAAGACTTCCCAAAGTGGTGTCGCGCTCATGCGGCTTTCCTGTGTTTCGCGGCATGCGCCAAAGCGGCTTCGCGCACCCAGGCGCCATCCGCATGCGCCTTCTGCCGCGCGGAAAGGCGTTCGCGGTTGCATGGCCCATTGCCGGCCAGCACCCGGCGGAATTCATCCCAATCGATGGTCCCGAACCGCCAATGACCCGCCGCCTCATCGAACCGCAAATCGGGATCGGGGAAGGTCAGCCCCAGAAAATGCCCCTGCGGCACCGTCGCATCGACGAATTTCTGCCGCAGCGCGTCGTTGGTGAAGCGTTTGATCTTCCAGCGCATGGAGGTATCGGAATGCGCCGATTCCGTATCCGGCGGGCCAAACATCATCAGACACGGCCACCACCAGCGGTTCAACGCATCCTGCGCCATGGCCTTCTGTTCGGCCGTGCCGCGGCACAGGGTCAGCATGATCTCATAGCCCTGGCGTTGGTGGAACGATTCCTCCCGGCAGACGCGGATCATGGCGCGGGCATAGGGACCGAAGGAGCAGCGGCAGAGCGGGATCTGGTTCATGATCGCCGCCCCGTCCACCAGCCAGCCGATGGTGCCGATATCGGCCCAGCTCAACGTCGGATAGTTGAAAATGGAGGAGTATTTGGCGCGGCCGGAGAGCAGCTGATCGGTCAGCTCCTCCCGCGACACGCCCAGGGTTTCGGCGGCCGAATAGAGGTACAGCCCATGCCCGCCCTCATCCTGCACCTTGGCCAGTAGCGCGGCCTTGCGGCGCAGGGAGGGGGCGCGGGTGATCCAATTGCCCTCCGGCAGCATGCCGACGATTTCGGAATGCGCGTGCTGGCTGATCTGACGGATCAGGGTGCGGCGATAGGCATCCGGCATCCAGTCATTCGGCTCGATGCGCTCTTCCGCGTCGATCCGCGCCTGGAAGCGGTCAGCCTGCGGCGAGCTATCGGCCGCGGCGGTGTCCTTGGTGTTCAGGGCCTGACTGTACATGCGGGGAGTATGGCGCGGTTTGGGGGCGCGAGGGAAGGTTCATCGGTACGTGGGGGTCATCGCCCCCCTGCGCGCCCGTGCAGCCCACCATATCGCCGCCATCAACGAAGCCGTCGCCGCGCCACACTGTTGAGGCGCGTTATGCGCTGTCAGAAGAGGAGGCAATTCGGATATTGCGCAACTTTTAATTTGCCAAGTATAAGTTCGCCATTCTGCCAATCCGCGCCAGGGAAACCCGAATGCCTGCACGAAGGCAATAAGCCAATGGCGACGGGTCCCGCCGCGCGTGCCGCATCAGCCCCTTTACCACACGCCAATCACGCGATCATCGACCTGCGCAAACTGGCAGAATATTGCTTATCTGAACATCATCCCCGTGGTCGTCACAAAGCCCGGGTCTTCAAGGCCGCGCTCGGCATCGGGCCAGACGACGCCACCTGGTTGAGGGACGCCCTGCTCCATGCAGCGCAAACTATGGATTCGTTGTGTGACGGCACGGACGCTTGGGGGGATCGATGGCACCAGGACATAGTGATCACGCGACATGGGCGCCAGGCCATGGTAAGGATCGTGTGGTTAGTAAGAGCGGGTGAAACGGCTCCCAGATTTGTCACCAGTTGGGTGTTCGAATGACAGTACGAAAACAGACGAACGGCGCGTTACCCTTACTGCTCGACGTGGTCGCTTTATTGGCCGACATGCCCGCCAATAGCCTGACGCGCGGGCAGGTCGGCACGGTCGTGGAGCAACTGGATAACACGACCATGCTGGTCGAATTTAGCGATGAGGCGGGGTGCGCTTACGCACTCGTCCCATGCGCCGCGGACGATCTGCTGATCCTCCATTATGTCATGGAAGCCGCCTGAGGCGGTGCCAAGGGGCAGGACGCTGTAAACGTCGCGCGGGCCAGCCCGGTTTCCCGTTCCGCCTCGACCAGCGCAAGGCGATAGGCATTGGTCATCGCGGTATCGAGCATCGCTTTCAGACCGGGGTTATCGTCGAGATGGTCGTCCAGCCGATAGCGCTGCTCCTCGATGCTCAGACGCCAGGAATTGCCGCGTCATCCCGGTTGAAACTGCCATTTCAGGAGATGCAGCAGCAGAACCGTGAGGCGGGTGACCAGCTCCCGCTTTTCACCGCGATCCAGGTTTTCGATCTCTCCGCGATATTGGCAATATCCGCATCTTCAGGCTTGCCTGCCCGCGGCAGTGCCGCCTGACGATTCGACCAGGCGAAGAAATCGGTCTCGTAGAGGGACGCGCCGACATCCTCCTACCAGGCCGCGTCCAGCAGCATCCGCACCGTCGCCGGCCCCTCGATCTTGCGGGGATTGGTGTGGATCCAGCGGTCGTGCATCGAACCGACCGCCACCGCGTCGAGCTGATCTGCCCGCACCCCCGCCGCGCGCAGCGTGCCCGGCAGGCCCAGGCTCGCGATCAAAGCCGCCACCGCGTCGCCAGCGCTGAGGTCCGGGCGGCCCAAAGCCTCACTGACCCATTTCTGCCGCGCCGCGTTCACCGGTTCGTTGAACCGCAGCACATGTGGCAGCATGATGCACGACGTGTAACCATGCGGCACATCCGCCGTGCCACCCAGCACATGCCCGATGCCATGGCTGGCGCCCTTGGCCACCCCATTCTGCGAGCCCATGATCGACATCCACGATCCCAACTGGCAGTCCAGCCGCGCCGCCATATCAGTGGGATCGTTCTTTACCGCCACCAATCCTCGCGCCAGCAGCCGCAGCGCCTGCAATGACATCCCGTCGGAGAACGGGGTGGGGTTGATGGAACAAATATCCTCCACCGCATGATCCACCGCGCGGATACCGGTCGACAGGAACAGCCATTCCGGCGTGTGCACCGTCACCGCCGGATCGAGAATGACCGTGCGCGGCATCATTAGCCCGTGGCCATAGCTCTGCTTGCGGTGGTTCACGGTATCGGTGCAACCGGCGAACCAGGTGAATTCCCCGGCCGACAGCGTCGTCGGCACGGCGATCGAGCGCACGCCCGGCGGTTTCGTGGGCGGGCGTTCGGTCTTGCCTTCCGGCGTAATGATGGCAGCGAAGGCGTCCAACTGCTCCGGCGTCGTGACATCGTTGCCCAGGCACAAGCCGACCATCTTGGCGGCGTCGGTGACGGACCCGCCGCCGACGGTCAGCAGCACGTCGGCCTTGGCGGCCCGCGCTTCGTTCGCCGCCGCCACCACGTCGATCCGCGGCGTATGGGCGCCGATTTTCGAACATACCCCGGCAAGGCGATTGCCCAGGACGGATCGGACCTCATCCACCACCCCGGTCTGGCGCGCGAGCGTGCCGCTGGCCATGACATAGACCGCACCGGCGTCGAGGCGTTTGATCTCCTCCGCCAAAGCTTCAGCCAGGGGTATGCCGTAGATGACCCCATCGACGGGCGGGTAGCGGTGGATGCCTCGGACCATGCTGACTATCCCTTCGCGGCGCAGAACGCGTTCAGCGCGTCCACTTCCTGTTTCGTCCCCTCCAAATCGGCCGCGATCCGTTCATAAAGATGCGCGGCGGCGAGGTAGAATTGTTGTCCGGCCGGATCCTCACCCACGAACTCCGCGATTTCCTCCATCTCCGCCACCCAGCGATAGGCCTTGGAGGGCATTTTCGGCATCTGCCGGGTCAGCCAGCCGAACAGGGCGGGCTGGCTGATACGCATTTCCGCGATCAGCGCATCGGCGGTGCCGGCCCGCGTAGCGGCCAGCATCATCGCCGCGCCCAGCGCGGTGAAGCCCTTGGTGATGCCGGCATAGGACATCTTCATCGCCGAAGCCGCGCCGATAGGCCCTGGCTGCACTGGCATCGACAGGCCGAACTGCTCCAGCACCGTCACGCGGGATGCGTCTTCCCCGGCCAGATAGATCCGGGTGTTTTTGGAATCCGGCTCCGGCGGCGGTCCAATGATGCCGCCATCGACGAAGGTCGCCCCGGCGTCGCGCACGATGGCCGCGATCTCCGCCACCGTATCCGGAGCCACCGCATTGCAATCCACAAAGATCGGCTTTTTGTTGGCCGCGCGCATCGCCGGGGCGAGTTTCTGCGCCAGGCCAATCGCCTCACCAGGGGGAACGATCGAGAGAATGATGTCGCAGGCGGCGATTTCCTCATCCGTGGCATCGATCATCCCGGCCGCCTTGGCGCGGGCGATGGTGGCGGCACTGCGATTGGCGAGGATGGTCCGCACCTCCAACCCATGGTCCGTCAGGCGATGGGCGACAACGCTCCCCATCATGCCGGGTGCGATCACGGCGACGATCGGCTTCATGGTGCTTCTCCGTTGAGTGGATGGTCGGAGTGTGTCACGACCGGATCGGGGATTCCAGAGGGTGCCCGCGGGGCCAGCAGTGCCAAATTTGGCATTTTTACTGCCACACGGTTATGGTCTAGCTTGCCCCGACCATCTCCGGAGATTCAGGGCACCTTGAAATCATGCGATTTTTTGTCGGTGCCTCACTGGCCTGAGGTGGCCGGGGCAAAGCCGACCATGACGGATATGGTTCATGAACCGGCAAATTTGGCATTGTCGCCCCGGGGCAGTCACCGAACAGTGGTTAACTTCGCCCATTCAGACCGCCTACAGAAGAAATACTTCATGTGAACGGTGGTTATCTTGTCCCGTGATATGGCTTGCGAGATCAATGAGCGACGTTTAATAAATTTTTATGCTCAGATTGGCTGGGCATATGGGAGCGTTCTCTCCTTAATAAAGCATTCATATCATGTCAATCCGAAACTACCTGATGGCCGCGGTCGCAGCCATCGCGATGATCCCGGCCGCCGGCGCACAGGCCGGGTTAACCGGTGGCACCGTGACGGTGTCCTGGCAGGCCTATGTGCTCGGCAGCTACTACGGCGGCCCCTACACCGTGGCGGTGGGCCCGGGCGTCGAAGTCACCAATCTCGGCGCCTTTCCCGCCGAAAACCCCACGATGAATGTCGACCTCACCAATACCGGCGCCATCATCACCGATATTCGCGACGGCGGCCCCTATGCCAATCCCGGCATCGGTGGGTTCCATGGCGTGGTATTCTCCAACTTCCATGCCCCGAATGGCGACCTGGAGACGTTCCACGGCGTGACCGTCACTTCGGTGAACTGGGGTACCGGCGACGCCACCGCTGCTCAATTCGGCACCGCCTGGAGCGACAGCCGGGTTTGGTTCGACCAGTACAACGTTTACGTCGACCTTGAAGGCCTTTCGACCAGCACGGCGAACACGCTGACGCTGGCCTTCGACGTGGTGCCCGAGCCAGCCAGCATGAGCGTCCTCGGTGCGGGCCTGCTCGGCCTGGCCGCTGTCGCGCGCCGCCGCCGCGGCTGAGGTCTGGCAACACCATCAGAAAACCGCCCGTCTCCGAACGGGGACGGGCTGTTTCACATCAGAGCGGCTAAGGGCCTGTCCGGGAACAACCGAATCGATTGACCCGCGAGGCCCGCTTTTCCCGTCATGGTCCGCCCACGGGTCCGGCCGATGGCCGAACCGAGGACAGGCTCCGGCGGACCACCCACGACTTGCAGTGCTGGTCTCGGCAAAGTCGTGGGTGGCGGGCCGGAGCCTGTCCTCGGGCGGGCAAAGCCCGACCCGTGGGCCCGCCATGACGATAT
>CAIUPC010000818.1 GCA_903900905.1 uncultured Acetobacteraceae bacterium | reverse complement strand
GTCACGCACCGCGGCAGGGGGATCGCATTTGGCCGCGAAACCTTTGGCTGAATGGGCTTGGGCTCCCAACAACGTCATCCCCGGGCTTGTCCCGGGGACCAAGGTTTCCGCCAGTGCCGCGATTGGTCCCCGGGACAAGCCCGGGGATGACGCGGAAGAGAGGCCGTCGCCGCTTATGTTAGCGCCGATGGGGACAAGCCCGGGGATGACGCTGAGGGTTCGGCTGTGGCGCACGTCGATCCAAATGCGGTCACCCTGCACTGAGCGGACCCGCCTCCGCTTCTTCGCTGGACGGATCAGCCACCCTGGCCGGCAGCCGCCCCAGGCCTCTATAACCACGCCATGCCTGTCACGACCGCGCGCCAAAGCCTGATCGCGCTCGCCGCGCTGAATTTCTGCGTGGCGGCGGCGCAGACCGGATTCGGACCCTTTGTCTCCGTCTGGCTGACGCAACAAGGCTGGAACCAGACGGATATCGGCCTGGCGCTGAGCCTTGGAACCGGGGTCGCGCTGCTGGGGCAATTACCCGCGGGCATGCTGGCCGACGCCGCGCATCACAAGCGCGGCCTGACCTCTGTCGCGCTGATCGGGCTCGCGGTCAGCGCCATGCTGCTGGTGCTGCCGCCGTCCGAAACCCCGGTCTTCGCCGCCGAAATCCTGCATGCGCTGGCCAGCTGTGTGCTCGTGCCGGCGATCGCCTCCATCACCCTTGGCTTATGCGGCCATTCCGGTTTCAGCCAGCGTCTGGGGATCAATACCAGCTATAGCGGCCTCGGCAACGCCGCCGCCGCCGCCGCGATGGGCGCCACCGCTTACTACCTGTCCGGGCGCATGGTGTTCGTACTGGCGGCCCTGCTCGTCCTCCCCTCCCTTCTCGCCCTATTCGCCATCCGTCACACGGATCGGCTGCCGCCAGACGGAGACCATCCGGCGCTGCTACCGCCAAAAGAGCGAGCCCATCGTCCCTGGCATATCTTCGCGGAACCGGCGCTGCACCTGTTCGCCGTCTGCGCCGTGCTGTTCCAGCTCGCCAACGCCGCCATGCTGCCTTTGGCGTTGAACGGGCTGGCGCAACGCAGCGGTGCGGCCGGGCCAACGGTATCAGCCGCGATCATGCTGCCGTCGATCATCGTCGCCGTTCTGTCGCCCTGGGCCGGGCGCATGGCGCAGCTTTGGGGGCGTCGGCCGTTGCTGCTGCTGGGTTTCGCCGCGCTGCCGGCGCGGGCGCTGCTGTTCGCGGCCGAACCCGGCGCGGCCGCGCTGGTGACCATCCAGATCCTCGACGGTGTCAGCGCCACCATGTTCGGGCTGATGCTGCCGCTGATCGCGGCTGATCTGACGCGGCGGACGGGATTTTTGAATTTGGCGATGGGATCGCTGGGCCTCGCGGCGGGGCTCGGGGCCATGGTCAGCACCATCGCGGCCGGGTGGATGGCCGACAAAATGGGGCCGGAAGCGGCTTTCATCGGCCTGGCGGCAGCCGGCGCCACGGGGCTTGCCCTGATCGCCGCATGGATGCCCGAAACCCGTCCTGGGCTTGCCTTTCCGCCCCCGCCATTGCCAGATGCGGCCCGAACCTGAAGGGGAGAAACACCATGGACGACGCTGAACCCAAACATCTGTTCGAACCGGCGGGCGATTTCCAATGCCTGCACGAATTCCTCCCGGCCGCCCGCGCAAAGCTGTCGGATCATATCTGGGGCTATCTCGTCGGCGCCACCGAGACCGAGACCACACTGCGCCGCAACCGCCTGGCGATCGATTCGCTGGCGCTGCGCCCCCGGGTTTGCGTCGATGTCTCCAAAATCGACACCTCCACCACCCTGTTCGGCCAGAAGCTGCGCATGCCGGTGATCCTGGCGCCGGTGGGGTCGCTGGAATCGTTCGATCCGGGCGGCGCCGCCACCGCCGGCGCCGCGGCCTCGGCCTTCGGCATTCCCATCATGTGCAGCTCGGTCACGCATCCGGGGCTCGAGGAAATCGCCGCCGCCACGCCGGGACCGAAGATCTTCCAGCTCTATGTCCGCGGCGACCTGGCCTGGATGGATGAGATCGTGAAGCGCGCGGTCGATAACGGCTACGACGCCTTCGCCATCACCGTCGATACCGCCGCCTACTCCCGGCGGGAGCGCGACATCGCCGGCCGATTCGTGAAGCCCTGGCGCGCGGTGGCCACGGGCCAGTCCTACCAGGCCGGATTCACCTGGGACAATGTCAAGCATTTCAAGGACAAGCATTCGATCCCGCTGATCCTCAAGGGTATCGGCACCGGCGAAGACGCGGCGCTCTGCTGTGAGCACGGGGTCGATGGCGTCTATGTCTCCAACCACGGCGGGCGCCAGCTCGACCATGGCCGCGGCTCAATGGACATCCTGCCGGAGGTGATGGCCGCGGTGCGCGGGCGGGCAAAGGTGATCGTCGATGGCAGCATCTGCCGCGGCACCGATATCGTGAAGGCCATCGCCATGGGCGCCGACGCGGTGGCGATGGGGCGGATGTATTGCTACGCGCTGGCCGCCGGCGGCAGTGCCGGCGTGCTGAAAATGCTGGAGCTGCTGGAACATGAGCTTGGTGTCTCGATGGCCCTGGCCGGTGCGCGCAGCCTGGGCGAGCTGAACCCCAACTTCATCTACCGCAACGCCCCGATGGTGGCGCAACCGCATCAGCACAGCGCCTTCCCGCTGTTGCAGACCACGCCGGAATATCGGGGGTAAGATCAGGCGGGTAATCATCGACTCATCGGCGGCAGTCCAACTCCGTCATGCCGACGGAGGTCGGCATCCACGACTTGCCTGTATCCAGCACAGG
>CAIUPC010000817.1 GCA_903900905.1 uncultured Acetobacteraceae bacterium | reverse complement strand
GGACCAATCGCGGCAGACGCGGCAACCTTGGTCCCCGGGACAAGCCCGGGGATGACGGCTTTTTACCGCCCGGCCTGTCGAGCCAAACGCAATATCGCCCTATGCGATAGAACCGCAGCTTCACCCGATTGCCCTGCAACGGCACGGGTAACCGGCCGGGATGTCCAAGACGGCGGCGCTGCCATAGACTCCGGGGTCACCATGAACATCCTCTCCATCCAGTCCTGGGTCTCCTACGGCCATGTCGGCAACGCGAGCGCGGTCTTCCCGCTGCAACGCCTCGGTTGCGACGTCTGGTCGATCAACACCGTCCAGTTTTCCAACCACACCGGCTACGGCCACTGGACCGGCCAGGTCTTCACCGGCGAGTCCGTCCGCGCCCTGATCGACGGCATCGCTGCCCGCGACGCCCTGCCCCGCTGCGATGCCGTGCTATCCGGCTACATGGGCGATGCCGATATCGGCTCCGCCATCCTGCATGCCGTCGAACGGGTGCGGGCAGCCAACCCCAAAGCCATATATTGCTGCGACCCCGTTATCGGCGACACCGACACCGGCGTTTACGTGCGCCCGGGGATCGAGGAATTCCTGCGCGACCACGCCCTCCCCCAGGCCGATATCGCCACGCCCAACCGGTTCGAGCTCGAACGCCTGACCGGCATCCATTGCGGGACAATGGAGTCGGTCAAACAGGCGGCGGCGAAGCTGGCGGGCATGATGAAGCCGGACGGTCTGCGCTGCGTGCTGCTGACAAGCCTGGAGACCGAGACCACGCCCGGCGACCATATCGATATGATGGCAGCAGAGGGCGGCGCGTTCTATCTGCTGCGCACGCCGCGCCTGCCGATTTCGCTGAACGGCGCCGGCGACGCGATCGCGGCCCTGTTCCTGTTCCACCGCCTGCGCTCGGGTTCGGCCGTGACCGCGCTGGAGGCCGCGGGATCATCCATCCACGGCCTGCTCCGCCGCACCGCCGAGGCCGGCTCGCGGGAGATTCTGATGGTCGCCGCCCAGGACGAGTTCGTCAGCCCAAGCGAACGGTTCACCGCCGTCCCGGTCTGACAGTCGTCACCCCTCCGCCTGCGTCATCGCCCCGATCGTGACGCCGCCATCGATTACCATCGTCTGCCCGGTGGTGAAGCTGCCGGCCTTCGACGCCAGATATACCGCCGCCCCCGCGATCTCATCGGGTTCGCCGATACGCTGCAGCGGCGCATTGCTGGTGGATTGCTTGTAGCGAACCGGATCCTCCCACAAGGCGCGGGCGAAGTCGGTGCGGACCAGGCCCGGCGTGATCGCATTGGCGCGGATGTTCTTCGGCCCCCATTCCACCGCGATATTGCGGATCAGCGCCGCGTCGGCGGCTTTGGAGATGCCATACAGCCCGATCTTCGGCTGCCCCAGAATGCCGGCGATCGACGAAATCACCAGGAACGTGCCGCCGCCGCGCGCCACCATATGCGGGATGGTCATGTTCGCGAGCCAGAAGTTGGAGCGCACATTGGTGCCCATGACCCGCTCGTAAACCTCATCCGAGACACCGGCCATCGGGCCGAGATACGGGTTCACCGCCGCGTTGGCGACCACGATATCGAGCCCGCCACATTCAGCGATCGTACGGTCAACCAGGGCCTGGAGCTCTTCCTTGCGCCCGACATGGCAGGGAATGACCACCGCCTTCCCGCCCGCTGCGCGGATATCCGCCGCCACAGCCTCACACACATCCGCCTTGCGGCTGGACACCACGACGGTGGCGCCGTGCTCGGCCATACGGCGGGCGATGGCCAGGCCGATACCTTTGGTGGAGCCGGTGACGATCGCGACCTTGCCGGTCAGGTCGAAGAGGGAGGACATCGGGCGGGTTTCCTTATTTATTGTATTTTCGAGACCATCGGCCACTCTGACACCGACGATCGGGCGGCGCAGACCGAATTGACCGCCGCGGGGCCGACGGCCGATCCGAACCGAAAGGCGGGCGAGGCGTGTGGAAGGCCTTGCGCGGAGACACGGTCATACTGCACGTCCGCGCTCGCAGGCAATCCGGCGCCCGGAGCCGGAGCCGGGCCGCCGATCAGCCATTGATACATTTCTGAACGTAACATCGATCGGAATGACGCCTGAACCAATGGCACGTCCAGAGAACGGGTTGCAGCGCCGCTGACTAAAAGATAGCCTTGATCAATGAGCCATATCGCCTTTGGCTGATGGGGTAGAATCCGATGTGCTGGAAATGCTATCTGTGCTGCTGTTTCTGTTCCAGAGAAACCTTCCATACGCGGGAGGAGATCGCCAATGCCGATATTGATCGTGCGATCAATGCCGGTCAGGCCAGACTCAAACAAGCAGGCGTTCGCTCGATAGAGGATAAAAACTGGGCGCCTCTGACCTTGCATGGTCAACAGCATTTTATCCACGGTTCCGGCACGGGACCCGCGATCATCCGACAGTCCGGCGGATTGGACCCAGCCTTCGGGAAGGAGGAAATTCGGGTCGCCGGGCGGCCGCCGGGCAAGTATTTATTGGCATTCCCGACCACCGACAATCTGGTGCCGGACGGCATACAACTAAAGGGGGCAGCTGCCAGACTGTGGGGCGTTGACGAATTCCCTTTCATTTATATTTTTCATATCCCCAACGGCACCCAGGTGTTCAGAACACCCTTTGCCGGAACGCACGCGGGCACACTTAATGCGGAAACCGGCTTTGCGGCGGTCATACCCTGGGCCAATATTGATCGTGTATTTCAATACAATAAACAGACCAAAACGTACGATCGCAATCCTATTCAATAGTTTCAGTTTCTCAGTATGCTGACAGCCAGGCCAGGCCACCCAATCCAAGCCGGCCGCGCACGGCGGCCTCCGGCTGTGTCTTCTTCCTGAGCGATGACGCCATGAACCGGCGTCCGGCACAGGTCTGACCGAGATTGATCGCACCGGCGGCGACAGTCGGCATTGCACCCGGTCTCTGGAAGGCCCTAAGATATAAATGTAATAAATGATAAAAATTGGGAGACTCCATGCCTCAACAATCCGCGCCCGGATTCCTGAACCGGGCGAGAACCATCGCCGAACCCGGATTCAGCCGCTGGATGGTGCCGCCCGCGGCGCTCTGCGTGCATCTGTGTATCGGCCAGGCCTATGCCTTCAGCGTCTTCAATCTGCCAATGACGAAGCTGATTGGCATCGACAAGGCCGCGCCGGACGATTGGAAGCTCACTGATCTCGGCTGGATCTTCAGCATCGCCATCGTCTTCCTCGGGCTCTCCGCCGCGGTGATGGGCCGCTGGGTCGAAGAAGGCGGGCCGCGCCGGGCCATGTTCACCTCCGCGCTGCTCTGGTCGGGCGGATTTCTGATCTCCTATCTCGGGGTGGAGATCCACAATATCTGGCTGATCTATCTCGGCTACGGGGTGTTCGGTGGCTGTGGGCTGGGTATCGGCTATATCTCCCCCGTCTCCACCCTCATCAAATGGTTCCCGGACAGGCCTGGCATGGCAACCGGCATGGCGATCATGGGCTTCGGCGGCGGCGCCTTCGTGGCTTCCCCGCTGTCGGTCTGGCTGATGGCGCAGTTTACCACCGCCACTCATGTCGGCGTGGGTGAAACCTTTCTCGCCCTCGGCCTCATCTACCTCTGCTTCATGATGGTCGGCGCCCTGATCGTGCGCCTGCCGCCGCCGGGCTGGGCGCCAGAGGGCTACGTCGCGCCGACCGAGTCCAGGGGGATGATCACCCGCCATAATGTTTATGTTTACGACGCCCTGAAAACCCCGCAGTTCTGGCTGATCTGGGGCGTGCTCTGCCTCAACGTCACCGCCGGTATCGGCGTGCTCGGCCAGGCCTCGGCCATGAGTCAGGAGATGTTCCCCGGCAAGATCACCGCCGCCACCGCCGCCGGCTTCGTCGGGCTGCTGAGCCTGTTCAACATGGGCGGGCGGTTCTTCTGGGCCTCGATCTCCGACCTGATCGGGCGTAAGGCGACCTATATGGTGTTCTTCGCGCTGGGCGTGGTGCTGTACGCGCTGGTGCCGAAAACCGGCAGTATCGGCAGTGTCGGGCTGTTCGTGCTGTGCTTCTGCGTGATCCTGAGCATGTATGGCGGCGGCTTCGCCACCGTCCCGGCCTATCTGCGCGACATGTTCGGCACCCGCTATGTCGGCGCCATCCACGGCATGCTGCTGACCGCCTGGTCGGTGGCCGGCGTGCTGGGGCCGGTGCTGGTGAACTACATCCGCCAGTACAATATCGACAGCGGCATGGCCAAGCAGGACGCCTACAACATCACGATGTACCTGATGTCCGGCCTGCTGGTCGTGGGCTTCGCCTGCAACATGGCCGTGCGCGCGGTCGATAAGCGTTTCCACATGCCCAATTCGGCGGCTTGAAGGAGGATCCCATGGACCGCAAAGCCACCACGCCGCTGCACCTGACCCTGGCCTGGGGTTTCGTCGGCTTGCCCCTCGCCTGGGGCATCTACAAGACCGTGCTGAACGCGCTGAAGCTGTTTCAGTAACCGCAACACGGACCGCATGGCTGCTAAGGGGGGCCGGTACTGGCCTTGGCCCCCCGTGACGTGGCACTAGGGCACGATTGGGTCAAACTGACCCAATCGTGCTCTGGAAGTCTTTGTTTGGTCGCATGATTCACGCCGCCGTGTGGTTCCACCTCTGGCGATCATGCTCTAATCGCCCGAACGCGAAACGCGTCACAAGCATCCAGGAAACCGTGTCCGAGGCCTCCCCCCATCTCCCGCCACCGCGGACCCTGTTCCGCACGGTGGTGCCACCGATTATCCTGCCGGTGTTCCTGGCGGCCGCGGATGGCACGGTGGTCGCGACCGCGCTGCCGGCGATCGCGGCGTCCCTGGGGGAGGTTGAGAAACTTTCCTGGATCGTCGTCGCCAATCTGATCGCCAGCACCGTCGCCGCCCCGGCCTATGGCCGCCTGGCCGATATCTTCGGCCGCCGGCGGATGATGGTCGTCGCACTTTGTGTGTTCATGCTGGCCTCGGTCCTGTGTTCGCTCGCCCCCACCTTGCCGCTGCTGCTGGCGGCGCGGGTGCTGCAAGGCCTTGGCGGCGGCGGGCTGATGACCCTGGCGCAGGCGCTGGTCGGGGAACTGGTGCCGCCGAAGGAGCGCGGATCCTACCAGGGCTACCTCTCCGCCAATATCGTCGCCGGCAGCACCATCGGTCCGGTCGCCGGCGGCTTCATCACGGAGATGTGGGGCTGGCACGCGGTCTTCCTGGCCTATGTGCCGCTCGGCCTCATCGCGATCGTCCTGGTCATGCGCCTGCCGAAAAGCGCGCCCGGCGGCGGCCGCGCCGGCTTCGATCTGCCGGGCATGGTGCTGTTGACCACCTTCATCCTGCCGTTGCTCCTGGCGGTATCGCAGTTGCAGCGGCTCAGCCCGGAGATCCTGCCGCGCCTGGGGCTGCTGCTGGTCCTGGCCGGCTGCGGCCTGGCGGCTTTGCTCTGGCAGCAGAAGCGCGCGAAATCGCCCTTGCTGGCCTTGCCGCTGATG
>CAIUPC010000816.1 GCA_903900905.1 uncultured Acetobacteraceae bacterium | reverse complement strand
GCGCAGGGCCAGGACGTCGTGGCTATTCCTGGCACCCGCTACGCTGGCCGGTTGGATGAGACCCTGGGCGCTTTGGCGGTTTCGTTGACGGCGGAAGAGGTCGCGGCGATCTCGGCCGCGGTGCCGACGGGGGCTGCCGCGGGGACGCGGTATCCGGCCGGCGGGATGGGCGGGGTGTTTATCTGATTTGAGGGTTTGAGACGGTTGACGGCGGCGGGCGGGGGGGGTATCTCCCCGCCTCCCGGACGGGATGGCGGCGTAGCTCAGCGGTAGAGCAGGGGAATCATAATCCCTTGGTCGGCGGTTCAAATCCGTCCGCCGCTACCATCCTGTTTGTGGCTCACATATTATCTGATGTTGCTCATTCCGGTGTCAGTTGCGGCCCGGGATGTCCGCTATAAGGCAGTTTTGCGACAATGCCGGCAACAGCAGCCTCCCGCGCCGCCTTCTCGTCGGGCGGACGCCGGGTCGACGGCTGATGCAAATACAACGTTTTGCGGATCCAAACTGGATTTTGGGCCATTTCGACAAGCGGCAACATGAACGCCCAGTCGTTGGCGAGATCGATCCATCGCCCATCCAGCAAGAGGTCTTCCGGTAAAATCCGATCGAATAGCGATTTCCGGAATGTGCGAAGGTGCTGCCACACATTGCCGCCGCGATTGCCACGGGGATTGTTGAAATTTACCGGATATTCGGCCGCTTTATCGGTGCGCAGCATGGAACCGACCGTGAGGTCCGCGCCCTCCCGATGATGTGCGGCAACGATCTCTAAAGCCCGGGGATCGGCTAGTGCGTCATCGAGATCAAGCAGAACGACGACCGCGTCCTGTGAGGCCGTGAGATACCGAATGGCGAGGAAAGTGTTGGCCAGAGAACCAACCCGCCGGCGCCGGCGGACCAATGTCACCCTCTCCCGGAGCCATCGGCTGGATCGGATCAGCACCTCATCGGAGCCGTCATCAGAAGCGTCGTCAATGACAACCGCCGCCCATTCCCGGTGGGATTGGGCACGAAGCGAGGCCATGCAGCGATCGATAGCACCTGGCCGCACATTACGCCCGCAAATGATCACCACCATCGGTTCGGTTCGCTGTGGCCCCAGCCAGTCCTCCAGGGGGCCCTGAATCAGCGGACGGCCTCGCTGGATGGCCGGGGCGAAATTGGCTTCGACCCGATCCATCAACAGCAAATGGTTATCCGTGTCGTCTTTCCGGCTGTTGTCCAGCACCGCCCTCCATAGTGCCATGGAGCCGCGCCGGAGGGACGCCGCCCGTCCTTGCCTTATGGCCAGGTCGAGTATGCGGTGCCAGGGCAACTCTAACTGCCCCGCTTGGGCACCAGCGGTCAAAGGACGTAAGGCCAATAATCGTTCTTTCGAAAGCCAGCCAGTCATGCTTTCAGTACGAAATGGATGGCCGTCAGGTCCGCTGCGGCGCGCGGTGGGGTCAACGTCACCATTGACCGGCAACGCAAGCGTGACTGCGTCCGGGAACGCTTCGAACACGCGAATGGCATCCGCAATGTGATCAAAGGTGGGGTCGGGCCGTGCGATCAGAATGTCAGCATCGGCGTGAAGGATGTAATCGCCCCGGCACGCTTCAAACGCCGCCAGGAGCGAGGTGGCGGGTTGCCCGTTGGCACAATGGGCGCGATGCGCTGCTTGGCCGGTCCATCGATGCGCGCAGGCCGCAGCCTCGGCACCGTCGGTAAAGCCGTCGATGACGCGATCAACCACGCCCTCCGCGAGCAGACGATCGATCGCCTGACGCAGCCTGGGCAGGTCGCCCGGCCAATAGGCGCGAGGGAACGGGCCTTCGTGCGGGTCCACCAGCAGAACCACCTCGTCAAAGGCCCGGGGACGCCCGAGTTGCCGGACGATGTGGCGGACCTGATGCAGTGCGGTTGCCGCTTCTAAAGCACAAAGCTTGACCAACAGCGAAGTCCTGGCCCGTAGCTCAGGCAGCGGCTGCAACTCGAAGACCAGAAACTCAGGCACCCGTTCCAGATGGTCGGCATCAAAACCATCGACGGCGCTTTCGGCAAGGATCGAGAGACCGCTTTTGGCAAAAGCGCGGCGGTAAGCCTCAACGGAACGGTGGAACTCCACGCGGTTGAGCGGCGACCCGCCGACACTCTTACAATATTGCGCCGGCAGAAGGGCATCGAGCGTGCTGGTTCCGTGCCGGGTTTGATCCACCGTGTGTTCAACAAGCAGGGTCGTGGGATCGCAGACCGCCACCAGGACGCGCCCGCCTTCCCGGGTCAGCCGGCGGATGTTGGCCAGGATTCCCGCCATGACGGCGTCATCGACGCTACAAAGCACCAATGAACAGATAATGAGATCAAACTGCCGACGTTCAGCGATGGCGGCATGCAGCAAAGCCTCCGTCCATAGCGGAACAGTGGGTGCATCGCGTCGCCAGCGTTCGGGCAAGCCCGGGTCGACATCGAAGCAGGTCAACGCGCAGGTTTCGGCCAAACGCAGCGCATCGCGCGGCTTGCCGCAGCCATAGTCGAGGACCCATCTGGGCTTCAGGAGTTCCGTGCGCCGATAGATATGGCGGTCCAGGCGTTCCTTGGACGGGGGGCTCTCGATTGCCTCTAACAATGCCCGCCAACCCGTTAATGCCGGAATGAACTCGTCGTTTAATGAAGTGCGCATCACCGCCGCCAGATCTTCGCGGAATGCGAAGCGCCATGACAGGAAGGCCCGCCGGGTCATCAACTCGATGCCTTTGGCCGTGGCGGGCTCCAAGGATCGGCCAATGTCAATAAGTTGCAGCCCACGTGCCGTCCGGCGGAGGTTTGGGGGGCTGATATTGCTGTGCACCCAGCCACTCTGTCGGAGGTCACGCAACATCGCGACCACCTCGGGCCCTTGCCCGCCGGAATAGGGCTGGCTAGCCTCAAAGCGATATTCGACGGCGAACGCCTCTGGCCAATCATGCAGGACCAGCACCTCGGGCAGGGCGACAGCCGTTGGCCGGTCCCGAAGAGCCGTCAGAACAGGTAATGATTTGTGCCGCTGCTCTGCCGTCCATCGATCAAAGATCTTAACAACCCGGTCGCCGAGCCGCAGCACAACACCCTCCGCACCCATGCCCAATAGGGTACCGGCGGAGGAACCCAGGCGGCGCAACAAAACGGCTCGAACCTGCTCCTCGCGGCCGCGCTCCACCCACGATCGCAGCAGCGGCGATTTAGATGCGTCATGTTTGGTGTGGATATGCTCGATTTCCCTCAGGAATGTCGTGAATTGACCTATCCGGAGGCCAGTATTGACGCCATCTTCGACCCGAGAGAGCCGAGAGAGGTCCGTGGCCATCCGTAATAAATCACGGAAACGGTTGAATGCCGCCAGCTCCTCGGTGCCAGCCCCTTCAATCCACCACGGACCTTCAGCAACAAGAGTGTCCATGGCGCGTGCCAAACCCATTGATCGCCAAAAACTCAGGCGATAGGCGGCGAGACGTTCCACCACGTGTTTTTGCGTATCCGCGATGACGTCTACCACGTCGTCACCGGTCAAAGGGGAGCCCGACGGCCGGCTTCGGCGCTTCAGGGTCTCTTCATAGGCGCGAAAGAAGCCATACCCGAGAATATCGTCGATCAGGCGCTGGGTGTCGTCCTCGTCCGGCCGCTCCATGCTGCGATCATGGGTCATGGGCAAAGACACGGATTTGACGATCTTGCCGAACCGATACTTTACATTAGCGGCCCAGAGCATGTCGGACCGCCGCGTCGGGCGGTCACCAACACGTGGCGACATATTGGGGATATCGCGCAGGAGCGTCGTGTCCAGCACGAGGGTATTGCCGCCACGCAGGCAGGAATCCGGTGCACGGCGCGGATGCATAGCGGGGGCCGGCAGCATCGGGCGCGAAATACCCTCTCCGGCCAGAATACGCACAGCCCCGCGCATGGCCTCACCAACGGTTTGACGCAATGTCGTGCCCAGGAATTGGGGCAGGAAAGGCGTCTCAAGCCGATCGGTGCAATTCCGTGTCAGGTCGTAGTGATAATCTTTCCGATCGTGCAGCCAGCGCCGATTGGCTTCCTGTGCGTTTGGTGCGGCTTCGTCCGGCGTATGCCGGGCCGCACAACGCAGGAAATGACTGAAATCGACCAACTGGGTGCGCAGCAACGATGACGCTGGCACCGGCGCGGCACCTGAATTACCGCCCAGTGCGACATCGATTCCACTGTCGCGGCAAGCTGTCATCGCATCTGCGAGTTCATCGCAATCGTCGGGCAAGCGAAAATCGTCATCGAGGATCCATGCCGGGGCATCGTTGCGTGTGTGGGATACCTGGAACACGAAACGCTGCAGTAGGGTACGGGCGACCGCGATGGGCTTGCGACGGGTTATGTCTCCGTCGCGAAGGCCCAGCGCGGGCGCGATACCGGATTGCGCCTTCAAATCAACCGGCCATACCGCCAGGCCGATCCGGCGGCCGTGATCGACCAGGGTTTGAAATCCAAACCCGTCGCCGTTTTCCAGCAGAACCACGTCCATTGATTGCACCAGGCGATGCGATGAAAACCGCATCAAGCCGTCCAGCAATGGACCGCATCGGCCCGGGGCGGAGCCGTCGACGATAATTCCCACGACCAATGGGATTGGCGCTGATTCCGTGACTGGGGCCGGGTCAACCGGTGCGCTCTGGTCCGGGATCGGAGGCTGGTAGATAGACGGAGACCAGCCGAATCGTTCAAAAGCCAGTCCGACTGAGGCACGGATTTGATCTTCCGTCATACGCCGATGCCATTTCGCATGAAAAGCGTCGAGCCCATTCAACTTCGCCGGGCTGCACTTGTCTGAAAGACGGGGCAGGCCGTGCCGGGTGTCGTGATGAATGACGGCTTCGGGTACCGCCCGATACACCGGAGCAAGATCCGCTAACCGAATGCAAAGGTCGCGGTCGGTACAACTCGATAGCGCTTCGTCAAATAGTCCGCCCATCAACAGGGTAGAGAGATGTGCGGTTAGGTTCGACCCCTGGATTCCGTTGTTCTGTACTAAACATTCATCGGCGGATAGAGCAGCGGGAGGAACGCGCAGGCGACCTTCCGGCGAAGCCTCGTCGTGCCGCATGATCGCGCCAGCGACAACCTCGGCACCGGCTCGAAAAGCCGCCTGAACGTGCTGTAGATAATGATCATCCCACCAATCGTCGTCGTCGAGTATCGAGACGATATGGGCGTCCGGATTTTGTTCCGATCGGGCGAGATGGTCGAGCGCGGTGTTCCAGGCGCCGCTGGCACCTTTGGTGCGCTGATTGGCAAGCGCTTCCACTGTCAGGCCCAACCGATCGCCGAGCCTGCGTAGCGCCTCAAGATTAACGGATGGCTGATCGTCGACAACGATCAAGCGATTCGGCTTAACCGTTTGTACGACGACCGATTGCAGCGCACGACTGAGCAGTTCGTTGCGACCGCAAGTAGCGATGATGATGGAATGGCAGATCATAGACATGGACTGGACCCAAGATGGGGTGGCTGCGGTGCAGCACGGGTTGCCTTCCACAGAGTTGAGGAAGGTCCGCCGACCCGATGGTTCCCTAGCTTTCTCAAGCCAGCCAAGAGGATGAGTCACATCCACAATTGGCTTCAGGTCATCGCAATCGCACAACGAGACCCATTTACCGTGCGGTCCATTGGCTGTCAATAACATAAACCGGTCTTTTTTTGCTCTGAGTGGCGCGAGCGTCCTCCTGGCTGCGTCGGAGAGGGCCGTCATGCAAAAATCGCCAAGCTTACGCCTCTCTAGCTGCGCCGCCCGTTCTATCAGGGCCTTGGTTACCTCATCAATCCGGAACCCAAACCGTTCATCCGTCCCCCGCGGTGCTCGAAAAGCGCTAACCCCTCCAAAATCAGGCCAGCGCCAAAGCTTCGTGCCGACTTCCAGCCGGCACGAGGTGGATATCAATCCGTCGACCGATCGCCGCGGCATAGCGGGCCACCATGTCGAAGGTCGGCATGTGCCGGGCACGCTCCAGACGGGCGACGACGGACTGTGACGTGCCCATGCGGGCCGCGATATCGGCCTGGGTCAGGCCGGCCGCCAGCCGCGCGTCGATCATTTCGCCGATGACAGCGAAGATCGGGCCGAGGCGGTCATACTCAGCCCGGACCTCGGGATCGGTCAGCAGTTTTTGCCGGAGTTTCGCGAGGCTGGTCATAGTTCGATCTCCTTTGCCCGCCGCTCCGCCAGATCCAGGGCGGCTTTGGGCGTCGTTTGGCTCTTCTTCATGAAGGCATGCACCACAATGACCCGGCGGCCCACGATGGTGACGTAAATCGCCCGGGCGATGCCGTCCCGTCCGCCAAACCGCATCTCCCAGAGCTTATCGCGGAGATGTTTGACGTGGGGATGGCCAACCCGTTCCAGGCCCACGGCCTCGATACGCTCCGCGAGGCGCAGAAACGCGGCTTGCATGTCCTTCGGCAGAGCGGCGATTTCCGCATCTACGATGGCGCCCAGGGTTTCCACGGTCCAGGGCATCGGGGACGGGCCTCGCTTCACACTGCTGATCCTTCATAAATAGCACATTTGCTATATTCCGGACAAGCTCGCCGTGATGCAGTCTTGTTTTCGCCTTGCGCAAATCCATATTTCCAGTATCATCGAATCATGGAATCCCAACAAGCCGCCGCCACCCTGGCCGCCCTCGCCCAAACCACCCGCCTCGACCTCATCCGCCTGCTGATCGGCGAAGGCGCCAGCGGCCTGCCGGCCGGTGACATCGCCACCCGTCTCGGCGTCCCGCCCTCAACCCTGTCGTTTCACCTCGCCGCCCTTGAACACGCCGGCCTCACCCAATCCACCCGCCACGGCCGCCAGATCATCCACGCGGTCCGGATCAACGGCCTGCGCCAGCTCCTCGGCTTTCTCACCGAGACCTGTTGCGGCGGCGATCCGGCGCTTTGTG
>CAIUPC010000815.1 GCA_903900905.1 uncultured Acetobacteraceae bacterium | reverse complement strand
TCACCGCGGCCGTCGCATCCCCCGTGGTGCTGCGTCATGCGCTGGGCGAGACCCCGATCAAAATCGGTATGCCCGCCGCCCTGACCGGCCCGGCCGGCGAAATCGGCGCTCAGATGCGCCGTGGCGCCGAATTCTGGGCCAAACACACCAATGCCAAAGGCGGTCTGCTGGGCCGGCCGATCGAGCTGGTGGTGCAGGATACCGGTGGCGATCCGGCGGCCGCGGTGCGCAAGGCGCAGGAAGTGGTGGAACGCGACGGCTGCCGCCTGCTGTTCGGCATGACGCTGTCGTCGGAAGCCCTCGCGGTGGTGCCGAAGCTCGCCGGATGGAATGCGATCTTCATGTCGTCCGACAACGGTGACGGGCGTTTGACCGGCGAATCACTGGTGCCGAATTTTTTCCGTGCCAATACCTCCGGGCCAATGGGCACACGGGCGGTGTCGCTGTATTTGCGGCAGGCCGGGTTTAAGAGCTTTTTCGCACTCGGCATGGACTATGCCTGGGGCCGTAACAGCATCGGTGTGTTCAAGGACGAGGTGAGCCGCGCCGGCAAAACCATGATCGGGGACATCTATTCGCCGATCGGAACCAAGGATTTCTCGACCTATATCACCAAGATCCGGCAGTCCGGCGCGGATGCCTGCTTCCTGGTTTTGCAGGGCGACGACAATGCCGCATTCCTGTCGCAGGCCAAACAATACCGGCTGTCCGACAAGGTTCAGTTGCTGACCGAAATCGTCGATCTCAACAGCATCGCCGCCGTCGGCGAGGCCTCCATCGGCCTGATCGGCTCATCGCGCTACAGCTTCACCTTCCCGGGTGCGGCCAATGCCGAGTTCGTCGAAGCCTGGCGCAAAGATCATAACGGCGCCTTCCCCGACGTGTTCGAGGGTGAGCAGTGGCAGGCCGGTCTGGTGCTCGCTGCCGGCATCACCAAAGCCGGCAGCATTGACGCCGACAAGCTCCGCCCGGCGCTGGAGAATATCGAGATCGACAGCATCAAGGGCCACGTCAAAATCCGCGCCTGCGATCATCAGGGCGAACAGCAGGGCTTCATGGTGAAGGTGACGAAGAAGGACGGATACGAAAAGCCGATCCCGGAACTGATCGCGACCTTCCCAGCGGACCAGGTGACGCCAGCCTGCGGTAAGATGACGTACGACAGCTAACATGGATTTCCTCGGCTTTCTGGTTACCCAGTGCCTGAACGCGCTGTCGCAGGCGGCGTTGCTGTTCTTCCTCGGCTGCGGGCTGACGCTGATCTTCGGCATCATGCGCATCGTGAACTTCGCGCATGGTGCCTTCTTCATGCTCGGCGCCTATGTCGGATGGTCGGCGGTCCACATCACCGGCAGCTTCTGGGCCGCCCTGGTCGCGGCGCCGCTGTTTGTCGGGAGTTTCGGCGCGGCGTTTGAGCTGGGCATTCTGCGCCGCCTCTATGGCCGCGACGGGCACGCCTTCCTCATGGTCACCTTCGGGTTGACCCTCGTGATGGGGGAGGCGATCCGCCTGCTCTGGGGCGTGGAGGCGTTGCAGGTCCTGACGCCCGAGTCCCTGTCAGGCATCGTGTTCATCCTCGATGAGCCGTTCCCGGTCTACCGCCTGTTCCTTGTCGGCGCCGGCATCGTCGTCGGCCTCACGATCTGGCAGTTCCTGGAGCGCACGCGGCTGGGCCTGCTGATCCGCGCCACGTCGCAGAATGCCGAGATGGTGCAT
>CAIUPC010000814.1 GCA_903900905.1 uncultured Acetobacteraceae bacterium | reverse complement strand
CGTTCCTCCAGCCAAGGATCGGCGTTATTATGGTAGCCGCGGGTTTCCCAGAAGCCGGGATGATCGTTGATGGTGAATTGAATCCGCCGCAACCATTTGGCCGACTTCCACAAATAGAGCTGAGGCACCAGCATCCGCACCGGCCCGCCATGCGCGCGGGTGATGGGCTTGCCCTCCCACTCATGCACCAGGAACACGTCGGGCTGGTCGAACTGGTCCAGCCGGATATTGGTGGTGTAGCCATCGAAGGAGTGGAAGATGACGAACTTCGCCTCTTTCTGCGGCTGCACCATGTCCAGGATGGTGCGGGCCGACACGCCTTTCCAATGGTTGTCATAGCGCGACCACTGGGTGACGCAGTGCATGTCCGACAGGCTTTCGACCTGTTGCAGCGCCATGTATTCGTCGAGGTCCAGGCTGAACCGGTTCTCCACCGCGCCATCCAGATCCAGGCGGAACTTCTGCGGGGTCACATCGGGTTCAATCCCGAGGTCCAGCACCGGCCAGTCCTTCACCAGCCGCTGCCCCGGCGGCAGCCGCTGAAACGCGGGGTCCGCCGTCTTGCCCGTCAGCAGGCGGCCGTCGCGGGCCCAGTCCTGCTTCGCCTCAACCAGCTTTTCCTTGATGGACCCGCTCAGCGTCACGTCGTCTTCGGCCATGCTCATCCCCAACACTGGAAACCTACTGCCGGCGCGAGCTCATCAACCGCGCCTTGTCGCGCTGCCAGTCGCGTTCGGCGATGGCATGGCGCTTGTCGGACTTCTTGCGCCCCTCCCCCACGCCCAGCAGCACCTTGGCACGGCCCTGGTCGTTGAAATGGATATCGAGGGGAATGATGGAGTTGCCCTTGCGGGCGATCTCCCCCAGCAATTTGTCAATCTGCTGCTTCTTCAGCAGCAGCTTGCGCGGCGCCCGCGGTTCGAAGCGCGACAGCACGCCACCCTGGTATTCGGGGATGTAGACGTTGAACAGCCACATCTCGCCGTCGCGCTCACCCGCCCAGGCTTCCGTCAGCGCGGCGCGGCCCAGCCGGAGGGATTTCACCTCCGGTCCCTTCAGGACCAAACCGGCTTCCACGGTCTCCTTGATCGTATAGTCGTACCGCGCCTTGCGGTTTTGCGCCGCGAGGCCGTGCGAGATCAGGCCCTTCTTGGTTTTAACCTCTGCCATAAGGGATGACGTAAGGGGCGCGGCCCCTTAGTTCAACAGCCCGACCGCGGTCATGGCCGCTTTCACCCGTTCCCGCGTGGGCGCCATCAGCGGCGCCAGCGGCAGGCGGCAATGTTCGGAGGTCTTGCCGAGCAAGGAGGCCGCGAATTTCACCGGTCCCGGGCTGGTTTCGGAGAACAGCGCGTCATGCAGCGGCACCAGGCGATACTGGATCGCCATCGCGTCGGCGTGGCGGCCTTCCATCCAGGCGGTCTGCATTTCGCTGCACAGGCGCGGCGCCACATTGGCGGTGACGCTGATGCAGCCCACGCCGCCGGCGGCGTTGAACGACAGAGCGGTGTGATCCTCACCGGACAGCATGCAGAAATCATCGCCGCAGGCGAGCTTGGTGTGCAGCGGGCGCACCAGATTGGCGGTCGCGTCCTTCACGCCGACGATGTTCTTGTGCTTGGCGAGGCGCGCCATGGTCTCCACGCTCATGTCCACGACGCTGCGCGGCGGGATGTTGTAGATGATCATGGGGATGTCCACCGCGTCGGCGATGGCGGAGAAATGCAGGAACATGCCTTCCTGCGTGGGCTTATTGTAATAGGGCGTGACGACGAGGGTGGCGTCGGCGCCGGCTTCCTTGGCATGGCGGGCGAGCTCGATCGCCTCGGCGGTGCTGTTGGAGCCCGCGCCGGCGATGATGGGGACGCGCCCGGCGGAGACCTCAATCGCGATCTCGACCACGCGCTTGTGTTCGTGGTGGGAGAGGGTGGGGCTTTCGCCGGTGGTGCCGACGGGGATCAGGCCGTGGGTGCCTTCTTTGATCTGCCAGTCCACGAACTCGGCATAGGCTTTCTCGTCAACCGACCCATCCGCGCGCATGGGGGTGATCAACGCGACAAGCGATCCCTTGAACATGGTTTTCTCCCGATCCGTCAGTCTATTGTGTTGCCGTGTGGCGAAGCGCCGGAAGCTAAGCGCAAGCGTGCTGTCTCGCAAGGGTAACCCGACGCCATGTCTGGCGTATCGCATTTGGCCGCGAT
>CAIUPC010000813.1 GCA_903900905.1 uncultured Acetobacteraceae bacterium | reverse complement strand
GGGCGTGGTCAAAGCCGGCTTGCCGGTCGCGGCCGTCACCGCATCCGCCGCGCGCGCCAGGCTGAACTGCGCCAAAGCGATCACATCGCAATCGGCGACCGCCAGCGCGGCCGAAGCGGCCTCCCGGTCATGGCCGGCGCCGTCGCCGGCATTCAGCGCCGTCAGCGCCGCCGCCGCCAGGCAGGGCACGATCGTGGTCCCCGGCGCCGCGACCGCGAATTCCGGCGGCATGGAGTCCAGCGTGGGGGAGAATGTCGCCAGCAATCCGATACGCGCGTTGGGCCCGGCGAGGGCGATGGCTTCCTCGATCATCGCCTCATTCGGTTTCAACACCGGGATCTCCGGCATATCCGCCGCGCAGGCCTCAATGCAGGGGCCGAAAGCCGAGCAGGTGAACAGGATCGCATCCGCCCCGGTGGATTTCGCGTAACGCGCCAGGGCCAGAAACCGCTGCGTCATCGCCGGAGTCAGCACGCCCTCCGCTGCCAAATCGGCGGACAGGGAGTCATCGAGCAGGTTCATCAGCTTCGCCTCCGGCCAGAGACGGAAGAACGATTCCTCGATGGCGGGGATCGAGACCTTGAGCGCGTGGATCAGCGCGATGCGGGGCATTACATCTCCTCCCCGTTGTAGCGGCGCCAGGCGCTCATTTGCACGGCCGAGGTCAGGCAGTGGACGACCACGGGCTTGGTCTTGACCGCGAAGGCGGCGGCGATGCCGGCTTCGACCTCTGATTCTTCCCGGATCGTGATCGCCTCACACCCAAAGGATCGGCCCCAGGCGGCGAAGTCCGGGTTGGTCAGGCGCATGGCGTCCATGAATTTGCGCTCGGGGTAGCGCACATACGAGTGCATGCCGATCGTGCCGTACATGGAATTGTCGGAGATGATCATGATGGGGTTGCCGCCGTACTGGCAGGCGGTCGCGATCTCATTGCCCATCATCAGCGCGCCGCCGTCACCGATGAAGCAGACCACCTGCTGGCCGGGGCGGCGCAGGGTGGCGGCGACGGCCATCGGCATGCCCGAACCCATGGCGCCGACGATCGAGGACAGGAAGGTCTGGGTCTGCTTGAAGCCGATATAGCGATGCACATAGGACCCGAAATTGCCGGCGTCGGTGGTGATGACGGCGTTGTCTTCCAGGTGCTTGTCGACCTCACACACGATGGCGGCGAAGTTCACGCCGTCCTGCATCGTCTCCCACTTCTTATCCAGCAGGCTGAGGTGGATGGCGTGCAGCCCATCGACCCAGCCCTTGCGCTTGGCCGCATCGGCCGGGGCGCCGCGGGCCAGCAGGCCCTTGATGACCTCATACGGATCGGAGGCGATGCCGAGCGTCGGGCGGAAGACGCGGCCGATTTCGTTGGAGTCGGGCCAGACGTGGACGAGGGGGAGTTGCGGTTGCGGCGCGGCGGGGAAAGTGTAGGACTGGCTGACGGAGTCCGTGATGCGCTCCCCGATTGAGACCATCAGATCGGACTTCTTCATCTCCCCGATCAGGGCCGGGGGAACGCGGATGCCCATGTAGCCGCCATAATTCGGATGCCGCGCATCGAACAGCTGCGGCCGCCGGTGCGTCGGGTTGATCGGCAGCATCCAGGTTTCGGCGAGCGTGTTCAGGTCGCGGCTGACATTGGGGTCGTAGACGGTGTCGGCCAGCAGGGCGCCGCCAACGACGATCAGCGGGCGTTCGGATTTGGCCAGCATGTCGGCGAGCTGATCCAGGTCCTCGGTGCGCGGACCGGAGAGCGCGCGAGGGCGGGGTAGGTTGACCTCGGCGTCGGTTTCCTCGTCGAAAATGTCTTCCGGCAGGATGACCGCGACCGGGCCCTGGGTGCCGGATTCCGCGACATGGAAGGCGCGCGCGATGGCTTCGGAGGCCTGTTCGGGCTCGTTCACCTCGATCACCAGCTTGGTGATGTCGCCGAGCAGCTTGGAGTAGTTCTGTTCCTGCAGCGCGCCGCGGCCGAAATCCTTGCGCTCGACCTGACCGACCAGCATCACGAGCGGGGTGGCGTCGTGGTAGGCGGAGTGGATGGCGACCATGGCATTGGCCAGGCCGGGACCGCGGGAGACGATGCAGACGCCGGAGCGGGCGCGCAGGCGGCCATCGGCCACGGCGGCGAAACCGGCACCGCCTTCATGGCGGCAGACGATCATGCGGATGGAGTTGCGCGCGCTCAGCACGCTGGTCAGGCCGACATAGCTTTCGCCGGGGACGCAGAAGATCTGGTCGACATCGTGGGCTTCCAGGCTGTCGGCCAGCAAATGGGCAACGGTGTTCATGATTGGCGTCTCCTCGGCGTCTGTTACCGTCAGAATAAGACGCGTTGGGGGCAGTGACCAGAGCGGGCCAGGCTGGTAAGAGGCGCGGCATGTTGAACCGTCTCTATGCGCGCGTCCTGGCGCTGGCTTCCTCCCGCCACGCGCCGTGGTGGCTGGCCGTGATCTCCTTCGCGGAGAGCAGCTTCTTCCCCATTCCGCCGGATACGCTGCTGGTGCCGATGGCCCTGGCGCGGCCGGATCGGGCCTGGCGGTTCGCGCTGATCTGCACCATCGCCAGCGTGCTGGGCGGGGCGCTGGGCTATTACATCGGTTTCGCGCTGTTCGATTTGTGGTTGCGGCCGATCCTGGACGCGCATGGGTATGGGGCGAAGTTCGCGGCGTTTCAGGCCTGGTATCAGGATTGGGGGCTGTGGGTGATCCTGATCAAGGGGCTGACGCCGGTGCCCTATAAGATCGTGACCATCGCCTCGGGCGCGGCGAAGTTCGACTTCTGGGTGTTCATGCTCTCCAGCCTGGTGACGCGCGGCGGGCGGTTCTTCCTGGAGACGACGCTGCTGCATTTCCGCAAGCGGCACCCGATCCTGGTGTCGGTGCTGGCGGTGGCGATCGTGCTGGGGATGGTGCTGGCGTTGAAGCTGCTTTGAGGCTCGTTAAGCGGGTGAAAATACGCTTGACGTAGGATGTGATGAGTAATAAAAGATTTTTGCGGATTTAAACGATTCCTTAACCATTTGGCCTCAGGCTGATCGGTGAAAGGAGACGCTCATGATCCGCTCGATCAAGGGCTCCGCGACGCGGCAGTTCATCGAACAAGGTAAGTCCCGGTTTTCGGGGTTGAATGACGCTTTGGCCTATCGGCGGCTGAACCAGCTGAACGCTGCGTCTGATCTTGCCTCGCTGGGGGCGTTGAACAGCGTTGGTCTGCATAAGCTCAAGGGCGATAAGCGGGGGTTCTGGTCGATCGACGTCAACGCGGGATGGCGCATCCTGTTCCGCTTCGACGACGGTCATGCTTTCGACGTTCACATCCTGGATCCGCACTAAGATGGAAACTCTGCTCATGACCCGCTCGGTCACCGCCGCCCCCGTCTCCGAAGACGACGTGGTGTTTCACTTCCCCGATGGGCTGGCGTTGCCGCCGGTTCACCCCGGGGAGACTCTGGCCGAAGAAATGGCGGCGCGCGGCCTGAGCGCGAACGCGCTGGCGTTGAAGCTGCGGGTGCCCGCGAACCGGCTGACCGAAATCGTGCGTGGGCGCCGGTCGATATCGGCCGAGACCGCGTTGCGGCTGGGGCGGTATTTCGGGATGGATCCGAAGTTCTGGGTCGAGTTGCAGGCGCAATACGATCTGGCCGTGGCCACCCGCGATTTCGGTGACGCCGTGGCGCGGGATATCGAACCGGCGTGATCGCGGTGTATCCGGCGCTGGCACATTTCAGCCGGGCTGTTATACTCTGCTCAGCCATGGACAGGAGCTGACCCCGATGGACGGCACCGTCGACTTGGACGCGCTGGAAGCCTACCTCTCTTCCGATGAAGCGCCCGATGAATGCATGGATCTGTCCGAACTGGACGGGTTTCTGGCCGGCCTGGTGGTCGGGCCCGAAGTGGTGCCGCCCAGTGAATGGCTGCCGCTGATTTGGGATGAGGAAGAACCCCTCTTCGCTGACGAAGCCCAGGCCAATCAGATCCTGGGGGCCATCCTTGGCCGCTATAACGAGATCGCCGACACGCTGGACAGCGAACCGGTCGATTACGCCCCCATTTTCTGGCAGGATTTCACCGGCGCCACGATCGTGGAAGACTGGGCCATCGGCTTCATGCAGGCCGTCTCGCTCCGCCAAATCCAGTGGGAACCGGTGCTGAGCGACGATGACAGCGCCATGCTGCTGATCCCGATCGCCGCTATCGCTGGTCTCGCGATGCCTGATGGCGGTGACGAAGAGCTCGCATTGCCGGACGAAGTGCTCGACAAATTGGTTGAGGAAGCACCGGATGTGCTGCCGTCCTGCGTCGTTGGGCTGCGGACGTTCTGGCGCGACCGGGCCCGCCCGCCGGGGTCGCGGTCCCGGCATCACTGAGCGGCGGGCTCTCCGCTTACAATACCATGCAATTTCTGACTGATTTCGCCGACCAGGCGGTCATTCTGCCCTTGGTTGTCGTGGTGACCGTCGTGCTCGCGTTCCAGGGATGGCGGCGAGGGGCGTTGGTTTGGTTCGCGTCTATCGGCGGCACCTTTGCCGTCATGCTCGCGCTGAAGCTGTTTTTCATGGGCTGCCAGGGCATTTTCGGCGGAATGGCATTGCGCAGCCCCAGCGGCCATGTCGCCGCGGCCTGTGTGGTTAGCGGCGGGATGATCGCGATATTTGGCCGCCGCCGGCTGACTGTCGCATTGGGCGTTGTCATCGCGGCGGTGGTCGTCGGCTTCACCCGCCTCGGACTGCAAGCCCACACGATGCCCGAGGTGATCATTGGCGCCGGAGCCGGCCTTATCGGCGCATTGGTTCTGGCCCGTTACGCGGGGCCCGTGCCGAGGCTCAAAGCCCGGCCGCTGGTTCTGGCCGTCACCGCGGTTCTGGCGCTGTTCCATGGACGGCATCTGGAGGCCGAAATCGTCATCCGCCAGGCCGCATCCGATGCCGGCCTGTTCCCCGCCTGGTGCCAGACGGGGAACGCGGACCGGTCGTAAGGCTTACGCCGCGGGTGGATCGCAGACGACGGTGCCGAACTTCGCCGGCACGGAAATCTCGAGGATTTCCATCTCGTCCGCCGTGGCGGTTTCGTTGTGGCGCATGCCGCCGGGGATCATCATCGAGTCACCCTGCTTCAGACGCACCTTGCGGCCGTCTTCGAATTCCAGGTCGACCCAGCCCTTCAGCATGTAGATGAACTGCTGATCGCACACATGGTAATGCCAGCCGGTCGGCTCGCTGATACCCTGGGAGGCCTCGGTCACCTGCGCCCGCATGGCGCCATGGGTGGCCTCGGTGACGCCGAGTTCCCG
The DNA here is from genome assembly GCA_903900905.1 of uncultured Acetobacteraceae bacterium. GTDB lineage: Bacteria > Pseudomonadota > Alphaproteobacteria > Acetobacterales > Acetobacteraceae > Rhodopila. The sequence continues at coordinate 2,786 of CAIUPC010000813.1, read as the reverse complement.
ATACCGGAAGAACGAGCGGCGGCCGGCGACATAGGTGGGATTCTCGGCGGTGGCGATCGCGAGGGTCTGAGCCTTCTCGCTGGTGATGGTGTCATTCATGACGCTGTTTCCTCTGGTTATGGCTGGAGCAGCCTAAGGCGTTTGGAGGGTGAGGGGCAATTCCTACTTGATCCGCCCCATCTCCCGCAGTTTCTCGACCACGTTGCCCATCATGCCGAAATAGGGCTTCACGTTGGACAGATCGCGGATCGGGCCGAGGGAATCCCGCACCATCTCAATCGTCACCGGTTCGGCCGGATCGAACTGGGCGCCCTCGGTGACGAAATACTGCACCCGGGCGTAACCGCCGGCGGTGGCGGCCATGATCTCGCCGTTCTGGTCGCATTCCTCGCTGCACAGCCAGGCGACCATCGGCGAGACCAGTTCGGGCTTCATCCAGGGCGCGATGTCCGGCGGCAGCAGGGATTCGGTCATGCGCGTGTAGGCAGAGGGGGAGATCGCGTTGAGGCGGATATTGTATTTCGCGCCCTCGAACCGCAGCACGTTGATCAGCCCGTTCACCGCCATCTTCGCCGCGCCGTAATTGGCCTGGCCGAAATTGCCGACCGTGCCGGATCCCGATGTCGTCACCACGATCCGCCCATACTGCTGCTTGCGCATGATCGGCCAGGCCGCCTTGATGCAGTAAGCGGTGCCGAAGTGGTGGACCTGATTGACGAACTCGTAATCCTCCATCGACATGTTGTTGAACGCTTTGTCGCGCAGGATGCCGGCGTTGTTGACCAGGATGTCGAGCCGGCCCCAGGTGCTCATCGCGGTGTCGATGATGCTTTGGGCGGCGGCTTCCTCGGCGACGGAGGCATAGCTGGCCACCGCTTCGCCACCGGCGGCGCGGATTTCCGCGACCACGCGATCGGCCGCGGCATTGGCGCCGCCGGTGCCATCGACCGATCCGCCGGGATCATTGACCACGACTTTGGCCCCGCGGGAGGCCAGCAACAAAGCATGGCAGCGGCCCAGGCCGGCGCCGGCACCGGTCACGATCGCGACCCGGTCGTCATAACGGATATCCATGGTTCAGGCTCCTTGCAGGGTGGAACGCACGAAAGATCCGCCGGACGCGATGGCGCGTTTCCCGGCGGCGAGAATGGGGTGGTACAGGTGCCAGACGTGGATCATCTCGGGCCAGATCTGCAGGTCCACGATCACGTCGGCGATGCCCGCGGCGCGAGCGAGCTGGATGGAGTCATCCAACAGCGTCTCGCAGGCCCCGACCTGGATCAGGATCGGCGGCAGGCCGCGCAGATCGCCGTAATGTGGCGCGGCATGCGGGTGACGCGGATCGGCCCCGGCGAGATAGGTCTGCGCCATGAACTTGATCGTCGGCGCCTGCACGGTCGGGTCGGTCGCGGCCCGGTCGGTGAAGGACTGGCCCAAAGCCTCCATGTCCACCCAGGGGGAGATGCACCAGGCGCAGCCCGGCAGCGCCAGCCCGGCGTCGCGGATGGCCAGGATCGCGCCGACAACCAGCCCGCCGCCGGCGCTGTCACCGGCGATGGCGATACTGCTGGCGGCGATGCCGCTGTCGAGCAGGAAGCGGTAGGCCGCGACGGAGTCCTCGACGGCGGCGGGGAAGGGATGCTCCGGCGCCATGCGGTAGTCGATCGCCAAAGTGCGGCAACCCGCCGCGCGCCCGGCCTCGGCCACGACATGGCGGTGGCTGTCGAGGGAGCCGATGACGTAGCCGCCACCATGGAGATAGAGAATGGCCTTGGTTGTGTCGGCGCCGGGCGTTGAGGTCCATTCGGCCGGGACGCCGTTGGCGGAGACCGGCTCCACCGTCACATCGCCCGGCAGGCCGAAGTTCAGGCCGCGGGCGTCGATATCCTTGCGCATTTGCGCGATTTCGGTTGCCCGCGTGCGGCTGGCAATGACCGCGCGTATCGCGGCGATTTCTGGGTCGGCCATTGGGTTTCCTCTCCCCTGATCGATTGGACAGGGCAGAGGGTGACGCAGCGGCGGCTCAGGTCAAGCCCTTGCCCCGGTTAGGCGACTTTGGCTGTGAACCGCTGGACATCGATCGCTCCGGCGTTTTGCCGCAGTCGCGCCAGATCATGGTTGCCCTGCATCCGCAACCAGAGGTCGGCTGTGCCGCCAAAGGCCTTTTCAAGCCTCAGAGCCATCTCCGGTGTCACCGCACTCTTGCCGTTCAGCACCTTATAAAGTTGCTGACGCGTAATGCCGAGGCCGATCGCCGCCTCGGCAACCGACAGTCCCAGCTCGTCGAGATTGTCCCGGATGAGAGCGCCTGGATGTGGCGGATTTTTCATCGGCATGTCAGTCTGCCCCTGTTTAGTGGTAGTCTACGAGGTCGATGTCGAATGCCTCACCGGACTCGAAGCGGAAAACGACCCGCCAATTGGCACGAACGACAATGGCCCAGTAGCCCTTGAGATCGCCTTTGAGGGCGTGCAACCGGAAACTATGGATATCGAGGTCTTCTACCCGATCCGCGTGCTCAGCGGATAACCGGCTTGCATCGTCTTCGTCATGAAGCCTCTCGGTGCACGAATTGGGGCAATGACTGTTCCCATCCGTCATCCCCGGGCTTGTCCCGGGGACCAATCGCGGCATCTGAGGAAACCTTGGTCCCCGGGACGAGCCCGGGGATGACGGGGGGCTACCGGATTCACAGATCGCGGAAACGATTTTCCTCTGTCGTGCTCTATATCGTCATGGCCCGGCTTGTCCGGGCCACCTATCGCGGCATGGTGCGGGCGGCGGTG
>CAIUPC010000812.1 GCA_903900905.1 uncultured Acetobacteraceae bacterium | reverse complement strand
GTCACCCCGAGCCCCGCCGCGATGCGCAGGATCGCCGCGCCGGGCAGCACGAGGACCGGCAGCAGCAGCAGCGCGCGGAGGGACGCGGCCTCCCGCAGCCGGGACGGCGGCATGGCGGCGAAAAACCGTTCGGCGATCAGCAGCGGGAAGGCCAGGACGATCGCCGCGCCGCCGAGCATGAAATTGACATTGGCCGGCACGACGGCGGCGTTGGATGGCAGCCAGGCCACCGCGATGGCGGCGGCGGAGAGCCCCGAAACGGCGATCGCCTGCGGCCAGCGGGCGGTCAGGCCGATCAGCGGCAGGTTGCCGGGCGGCGGCAGGAGGGCGGGGCGAAACCAGCGGCGGCGGCGCGGCGCGGCCGGCGCCCGCAACGCCCGGCGGCGGGCCCAGAGCATGATCCAGGTGGCGCACAGGCCGGTGAAGGCCAGGATCAGCGATGACCCGATAACGGGGAGGAAACCGCCATGACGCATGGCTTCGAGCAGCGGCACGCCGGGCCAGCGCAAAGGCGCATGCCACAGAGCGGTCAGGATCAGAATGAGCCCGAACACCGACAGGCTCAGTCCGCGAAGCAGAGACAAGGAGCCGTCCAGCGCCACCAGCGGTGGCAGGCCGCTGCCGGTGGCCGGCGCGCGGGGAATGGCTGGGTCGGTCGGGTGCATCATGCCTCTATATAAAAGAAGCGGCTCGGTTCCGGGTGCCGGAACCGAGCCGTTTGGTCAAGCCGCAACCGTGAGGTGCCCCCGAAGGGGCCCCCCAGCCGGCATCACTGCCAGCAGGCGATGTTGCGGGGGTTCAGCGTGATCGTGCAGCGGCCAGCCTTGGTCGCCGTGGTGTTGTAGACATTGGCCACGAAGCCCGTCGGGGTGGCGTCGAGCACCGCGAAGCCGAACAGGGCCTGCGCATAGCCGGACTGGACGGTGGTCGTGGTGGTCGTGGAGGTCGTGGCGTTGTTATGCACCGTGAACGACGAACCGTTGGCGGGCTTGTAGGTCGCGGTGGTGCCATTCGGGTTGGCGGTCGGGTCGAGGTTGTCGCCGCCCACGCCCACAACCATCTGCGGCGCGAAGTGGGTGTAGTCCTGGAAATTCAGGTATTCGAACTGATGCACATGGCCCGAGAGCATCAGCGCGAGCTTCGCCGGAACGCCGCCGGTGAAAGCGCTGGCCACGCCCGTCGGTGCGCCGGACATGGTGTACTGCTCGGTGAAGTCACCAGCGTCGTTCAGGGTCGGCGCGACATAGCCATAGACCGGCTTGTGCGTCGCATAGATGCTGTAGGCGTTGGCCGGCAGCGCGTTCAGCACGGCGGTCAGGTCGAAGTCGAAGTTCTTCGCCATGTTGACATCGACCGTGCCATCGTTGGCGAAGCTGGAGTCATGCGCCAGGATAAAGGCGTTGCCAGCCGGCACAACGTAGGTCGGGGCGAAATCGGCGCTGTAGGTGGAGGCGGAGGCGCCAACGGCCGCGTTGCCGGCGTTCTTCCTGCACTTCACCCAAGGCTCGAAGTAGGGGCGCGGGTCCATCATCGCGAACCAGCCGCGCGCACCACGGCCGCAGCTTTCGTGATTGCCACGGACCATGACCCAGGGGGCCGCCGCCAGCAGGTTCTTGCCGGGGATGAACACGTCGGCGTTCCAGGAGTCGAAGGTATCGCCCCAGGGCATATAGGCGGCGCTGGCTGGGTTGGTGCAGCCGGCGGCGGTTTCGACGCCGGACTTCACGCAGTTGCTGTCGCGATAGAAATAGTCGCCGACATGCAGGATGAGGTCGGGCTTGAACTGCGCTTCGTAATCAGCCAGCGCCTTGAACGGGAACGACGCCGGGTCGTTGCAATTTTGCTGGGCGCCAGCAGTCACGCTGGCATCCGTGCTCAGGACCGACTGCGAAGGCGCGCCGCCCTTGGAGGAGTTCAGGCGGCAACCCGTGTCGCCGATAACCAGAATGCGCTTCGGGTTGGCAACCGGCAGCTTCAGGTCGGTGCCATTGATCGTCGCAACCGTATGACCGGCCGGGATGATCGCTTCGCAGACCGTCGAAGCGGTCGTGGCCTTCGGGAAACCGTTGGCGAAAGTGCCCGCGGTCGCCGTGGCATCAACGAAACCGGTCGGATAGTCGGTGTAGATGCTGAAGGTCTTGTCCAGGCCGCTGGTCAGCGTGCTGGCATCGAAGCGCGCATTCATCGCGATCGGGGCGCCGGCATGGTCCAGCGTGACCGAGGGGCAGCTGCCGCCGGTGATCACCGAACGCGCCAGGATCGTCGGCACCAGACTGGCCGGGTTGCCGGCCGTGGGCTTCAGATCGCCATAGTTCGTCGGCGTCGGGTTTGAGCTCGCCGGACCATATTGAATCCAGCTGGCCACGACGGTTTGCGCCTGCGCGCCACCGGTCTGCGCGAGCAGGCCGCCCGTCACAAAGGCAGCCGCAGCCACCCCACTTAGAATCCGCATCTTGTCCCCCAGGTAAACAGAATGGGAGGACGTATATCTGCCCCGGACAATCCGTGGATGACGGTTAAAAGACAGTTTTGTTTCGCCCAGCGGCAAACACAGAGGCGTGGCTGATTGATAATATCAGGCGTCGTGAAATAAATGACGAACTGCCGCCTTTTACCGCGTCATGCCGACGGAGGTCAGCATGACGGCGTTGGGCAACGGCCAGCCAATTGGCATAAGAGGAAGAGAGAAATTGCGTCCTCCCACACGATAATCAGCCTCGGCTGGGCCAATGCATAACGCACCAAACAGCGCACTTAAACTGAGCCCATTATCTCGGACGTCTCCTGGGCTCTCGTGTAAGCCTTCGCAACTTCGGCCGCCGAGCGGAGGTTCACTTCCAAAATTGACCCCTGACGCACCCACAGGATCGGGCGCTTGCCGTCCGGCGACACGGGATTATCGACCCGGCCCAATCGCAGCACTGGATGCTTGATATACCCGAGGGTCTTCATAATCGCATCCCATTGGTTGAAATGGGCGCGGCCCCGCAACTGCCGCGAATCCAGCAGCGCCCCGATGTAGGTCGAGGATATCCAGCCCCCTCGGAATCCAACCCTCCCCGCCGTGATCGCTTCGAGGATCGTCTGCTCGACCGGCCCCCAGCCGGCCTCAATAGCCTCCCGCCGGCTGGCCTCAAGAGCCTCCCGCGTGGTGCTGAGATGCCGCGCCCGCTGCGCCCTGATATACGGCGCGTGTTGCGCCAACTTAGGCCGTGCCGGAGATGCAAGCGGGGCCACACGGTCCGTCGCACTCTCTTTCAAGAAATTCGCTACCATGTCAGGGCTAGGTTTGAATCCGCACAGCTGCTCAACCCTGTCGGCGACGATCTCCAACAGAAACTCGTCCTCGTCGGCAATGATCTGCTGCCAGGCCATGGGGAGGGTCGCCAACATCTGCCGGCCCTTGTAGACGTCGCGGTAATCGTCGCGTGCGGCCTGTAATGCGGCTCCTGAGACGACCGCCGAGTACAGCAGGTACCGCTCTAACCGCTCGGAGCACTCCTTCACGTCCCGATCGACGATATCCAGTTTATAGACTCTCCGTTCACCGTAATCGCCCTGCTCTGCGGGTAGAAAGAAATTCCACTCGCGGCCGTCAGTGAGGATGGCTAAGGGAACCCCGACGTGGAACGCATATTCAAAAAGTTGACGCTCAGCACCATCGCTCTGGCCAAGCTGCTTGACCTCGATGAAGGCGATGGGCCTGCGCGGTGGGCTGCACAAGGCGAAGTCGACACGGCGTCCCCCCAGTGAATATTCAGGCCAAACTGCGTCTGTGTCGTAGGAAGGCCAACCCAATGCACGCAGGAGCCGCAGGACGATACCCTGCGAGACGGATGCCTCGTTGGCAAAGCTACCAGCCCTGATGCCGGACCTGATTGCTTCGATCGCTTGTTCGACATCCACGCTCTACGCCCCGCTATCCGTATCGCAATATTTCATGGGTCATAATTTTTGTCGGCATCAGCCTCAAACGGGACTGCGAACCGCCGCAGCCAAGGCCAGCACCCAAACCGCAGTCCGTATGGACTTAACTAGACGAGCTGGCATTGCAAGCTTGATCCCCGCAGCCCTTATCTAAAATGCTGGAAGGCTGCTTGCCCGCCGTTTGCGTAATTCCACTGACCGGTTCGATCGACGCGAAAGTGCAGATCGATTCAATGGCCTCTGCAACGCGTCCCGTGCTATACGTCACGTATGAAAAACCTCAAGCACCCCGGCGGCCGCCCCACGTCGTACCGCCCCGAGTACTGCACCCGCGTTGTCGAACTGATGGCGGAG
>CAIUPC010000811.1 GCA_903900905.1 uncultured Acetobacteraceae bacterium | reverse complement strand
GTCCCCCACCCCGTCATCCCCGACGTAAAAAACTCCGTCATCCCCGGGCTTGTCCCGGGGACCAAGCGCGGCAGAGGCGGAAACCTTGGTCCCCGGGACAAGCCCGGGGATGACGGAGTGGGGCATGACGGCGGTTTGGCCGCCGGGGTTGGGCGGAAATCTCCTGAGTGTCATCGCCGTTGGAACTCCGGGCTGGTGAGCAGCAAGGTGAAGGCGTCGCGGCGGGAGCCGGCCAGCGCCATGGCGTCGCGTGTGGCCGGGCGCAGCAGCGGGCCGAGTGCGGTGTCGGCGATCTCCATCGGGTCGCGGGCGCCGAGGCGGCCGGCGAAACCGTTCGCCCAGTCGATGCGGCGCATCATCGCCTCCGGCGACGACCAGTCGGCCGCGACGTCGGGCCAGCCATTCGGCGCCGGGGCGGTGAGGAACGGCTGGCCGAGCGCGGCCAGTACGCCGGGGATGTTGGGGCGGTTGGTCTCCGGCGGGTCGAGGGCGCGGATGGCGGCGATCACCAGATCCTGCGGGCTGCGCAATTTGGTGCCGGGCCGCCAGGCGGAGTCGAGGCTGACGATGGCTTCCACCGCCGCCGCCAGATTACCGCTGGTGTTGAACAAAGCCGCTTCGACGCGGCGGATATCGGCCGGATCGGGCGCGTCGGTGGTGAAATGCCGGGTCAACTTGGTGGCGAGGAAGCGATAGGTCGCGGGATGGGTGCCGAGAAAGCGCAGCGCGGCGACCCCACCTTCCTCGCCCGGGGGGAAGCTGCGGCCCATGACGGTCTGGGCGCCGGGTTCATGCGCACGGGCGCGGAACTGGTAGCCGGGCGGGTCGCGCTGCAGGTCGATCGACCAGCCGGTCAGCACCCGGGCGAGGGCGGTGACGTCGGTTTGGCTGTAACCGGCGGCGGGGGTGACGGTGTGCAGCTCCAGACACTCGCGCGCCAGGTTCTCATTCAGCCCGCCGCCGCGGACGGAGGCCGCCTGGCTGGTGGGGCCGATGGAGCGGGCGTTGTCGAGATACATCAGCATCGCCGGATGGCGCATGACCGCGAGCAGCATGTCGGCGAAAGTGCCGGCGACATGCGGGCGGATGGCTTCCTCGATAAAGGCGCAGGCGACGGCGGTGCATTCGCCGCGGCGGACGGAGATGGTGAAGTGGTTGGTCCAGAACCAGACCAGGCGTTCCCGGAACGGCGCCGGAGTCGTCAAAGCATGCACCAGCTCGGCATTGGCCTGGCGGGTGAACAGCGGCCGGGCGCCGGGTTCGGCTGGCTTGTTGGCGCGGTTCTCACGGTCCCGGCGCAGGGTCAGGAGGCCGAATTCGGTGGTGGCCGGCGGGTCGATGCGCGGCAGATCCTGGGCGTGCAACTGCCGCAGCAGCCAGGCCTTGGGATCACGGGGGAGAGGCTCCGATCCGCGGCGGCCGAGGCCGAAATGCACCAGGGCATGGGCTGTGTTTGTGTCCATGCGGGGCATCCTAGCCTGGGCCTGCGTATCCGTGTGTGACGAAGCGTGAATGGGGCGGCCGCCGCGCGCAGCGTTAAGTGTTGCTGAAGCCGCTCAGATATGCGCGGGCGCCCCGAATCAGGCCTTGCAAAACCAGCGTGGCTGTCGCAATTGACCGCCCCAGATGGAACCGGCCGATGGGGCGCCGGTGGCTTGGCACGGGTGCGCGGTTATCGCCTGGGATTCCCGGGGATCGTGCGCCCGTTGACGCATGGAGAGATCACGTGACCGACACGCCGCTCGATAGAATCCGCAATATCGGCATTACCGCGCATATCGATGCCGGCAAGACCACCACGACCGAGCGCATCCTGTATTACACTGGCGTGTCGCACAAGATCGGCGAAGTCCATGACGGCAACACCACGACCGACTACATGGACCAGGAGCGTGAGCGCGGCATCACCATCACCTCCGCCGCCGTGACCTGCGAGTGGAAAGACACCCGCATCAACATCATCGACACCCCTGGCCACATCGACTTCAACATCGAAGTGAACCGGTCCCTGCGCGTGCTCGACGGCGCGGTGTTCATCATCGAAGGCGTGGCCGGCGTGCAGCCGCAGTCGGAAACCAACTGGCGCCTCGCGGATCGCTACAAGGTTCCCCGGATCATCTTCATCAACAAGCTCGACCGCACCGGCGCCGATTTCTATCGCGCTTTCGCGACGCTGAAGGAGAAGCTCGACATCGTGGCGCTGCCGCTGCAGCTGCCGATTGGGATCGAGGACAAGTTTCTGGGCGTGGTCGACCTGGTTGAGATGAAGGCCATCATCTGGGAAGGCGGCGAGCTCGGCGCGAAGTTCCATGACGAGCCGATCCCCGAGGATATGCTGGAAATGGCGAAGGAGCATCGCCAGACGCTGCTCGACACCGCGCTCGCGGTCGACGACGCCGGCATGGAAGAATATTTCGAGCATGGCGATGTCTCGGTCGAGACCCTGAAGCGCGCCATCAAGCGCGGCAGCATCGACGGCACCTTCCGCCCCGTGCTGTGCGGCACGGCGTTCAAGAACAAGGGCGTGCAGCCGCTGCTCGACGCCGTCATCGACTACCTGCCGTCCCCGGTTGACGTGCCGGGCATCGCGGTGGCGCTGGACGAAGGCGTAGACGAGAACGAGCATCCCGATCGCCGCCGCATCCCGGCCAACCCGAAGGCCCCCTTCGCCGGCCTGGCGTTCAAGATCATCAACGACAAATACGGCACCCTGACCTTCGTGCGCGTCTATGCCGGCACGTTGAAGACGGGCGACACCGTCATGAACACCACGAAGGACCACAAAGAGCGTATCGGCCGCATGTTCCAGATGCACGCTGACAAGCGCGCGGAAATCAAGGAAGTGGGCGCAGGCGATATCGCGGCGTTCGTGGGCCTGAAGGACACCGGCACGGGCGACACGTTGGCCTCGTCGGATGATCCGGTGATCCTGGAGCGTATGGCCTTCCCGGTTCCGGTTATCGACATCTCGGTCGAGCCGCGCACCAAGGAAGCCGTCGAAAAGATGACCCTCGGCCTGCAGAAGCTGGCGGGTGAAGATCCCTCGCTGCGTCTGAAGACCGACCAGGAAACCGGCCAGACCATCCTGTCCGGCATGGGCGAGCTGCATCTGGAAATCATCATCGACCGTCTGCGCCGCGAATACGGCGTCGATTGCAACATCGGCGCGCCGCAGGTTGCGTATCGTGAGACGATCTCCAAGGCCTGGACCGAAACCTATACCAACAAGAAGCAGTCGGGCGGTTCGGGCCAGTACGCCGAAGTGAAGATCATCTTCGAGCCGGTGGAGCGGAATGCCGGCGTCAGCTTCGAGAACAAGGTTGTCGGCGGCTCGGTGCCGAAGGAATACATCCCGGCCGTGGAAAAGGGCATCCGGGTGCAGGCCGATACCGGCGTGCTCGCGGGCTTCCCGACGGTGGACTTCAAGTACACGCTGGTTGACGGCAAGTACCATGACGTTGACTCCTCGGCTCTGGCCTTCGAAATCGCCGCCAAGGCCTGCTTCCGCGAAGGCATGAAGAAGGCCAGCCCGATCATTCTGGAGCCGATCATGGACGTGGAAATCACCACGCCGCAGGATCACGTGGGCGACGTGGTGGGCGACTTGAACCGCCGCCGTGGCCAGATCCAGAACCAGGAAAGCTCGGGCTCGACCATCATCGTGCGCGCCCAGGCGCCGCTGAAGGAAATGTTCGGCTATATTTCGCACCTGCGGTCGATGACCAAAGGCCGCGCGTCGTTCACGATGCAGTTCCACCACTATGACCCGGTCCCGCGCAACGTGGCCGAGGAGATCATGAAGAAGAGCGCTTAATCCGCTCTTCGGACTGACGAGACGGAAAACGCGGGTGAGCAATCACCCGCGTTTTTTTGTGCGGTGCCGGTGCTTGTTTTTACTACGTGAAGCGCGTATATAAATGACCCTGTGGACTGCGCGTGAGATCACCTTCGAACTGCTCGACGATCTGTCGGACGATCCGGTCGTCACGTTGCGGATCGGTACGCCAGCCGGAGTTTTGCTGGCCATGGCGATCCGCGAAGCGGACGGCAACCGTTTGATCCTCCGTAGCGCGCATATGAACGGGGAGGGCCAGGGGTTCGGCTTCGGTCATGTCGGGATGGCGAACCTGCTGGTGATCGGGAACGCCTTCGTTGAAAGGTTCGAGTACGATGAGCTTGTCGTTGAAGGAGCGGTTCGCACGTCAGGACGCCGTAAAGGCCATCGACCGCGTGCCCTGCGGTTCACCCGTCGCGGTGCGCCTGACAGCGGCGGGTGAAGTGCGGCCGGTGTCAGCGGCGTTGGCATTGGCGAAGCGCCATGTCCCGATGCTGCGTGCCAAGCGGACGATCGAGGCGATGTTGGAAAAGGGCAAGGCGTTCATTGAAGTGCCAGTTGTCGAATCCCTCGATGCGTTGATCGCGGAGCTGAAGGCAAGCGGCGTGATGGCCCAAGCCCAGAGCCTGGCACCCATTGACATGAAATTCGTCCGGGCCCGTTCGGGCGAAACGCAGGAGCAGTTCGCACTGCGTTACCAGATCGATCTGGCGACTTTACGAAACTGGGAACAGGGACGGTTCCAACCGGATCAGGCGGCCCGGAATTTTCTCGCAATGATCGCCACGAATCCCCACGAGGTAGAAGCGATGGTCTGGGCAGACCAGGCTCACGGCACTGACCTTGCCGCCGCACCCGCCAACCCGCCAGATCAGCCCCGAGCAAACTGAGGAAACACCCAAGCCGGTCAATCACCTGCGCGCCCAGGTGAACGCCAAAGAACCCACCATCGGCACCCATATCCTGTCGGCCTGGCCGACGCTGGTGGCGTTGATTGGCGATGCCTGGAAGGACGACTATGTTGAGTTCACCGCCGCATACGCGCCGTTTACCATATGATCAAGATCGAGCAGACCCAGTACACGCACCAGGCGTTGCGCGCGGAAACCCCGAACTGTTGCTGTATATGATATTTAGTAAAGTACACCAGAAGGCGACCGATGAACCAGGGTTATCGCATATGGCGAACGCGTCATCGTCTCCAGTCAGCCGCTGGCCTTTACGCCCATCATCCCCAGGCTTTATCGCAAATGTACCCTCTGGGATAACCGTTTCCTTAGTGCGCCACTTCCGTCCTGTATAGTGAACGAATGAACCCCTTCTCCCGTTTGTTCCAACCAATCCGCCCGCATGAAACATCCCCTCAAACATGGACACCCCCCCGGTCCCCGCCCATAATTCCGCCCCAGCGCATCCCCCAAGCTGATGCCCAGCGGAGCAAACCCCGATGAACGATTTCGACCAGGCCTTCCAGGAGTTCCAGGCCGCCGCCCAGGCCCGCCGTGCGGCCGAAGACTGGCTCGCCGGCTTCGAGTCCGCGCTGACCGCGCGCGATCCCGCCCGCATCAGCGCCCTGTTTCACGCCGATAGCCATTGGCGCGACATCCTGGCCTTCACCTGGCATATCTCCTCCGCCCAGGGCTGCGACGCCATCGCCGCCCGCCTCACCGCGGAACAGGACCGCACCGGCGCGCACGGCTTTCACCTCCCCGCCGGACGCAAGCCGCCGCGCAACGTCAAGCGCCTCGGCACTGACAGCGTGGAGGCGATTTTCGAATTCAAAACCGCTATCGGCCAGGGCGCCGGCATCATCCGCCTGTCGCCCGACGACAAGGGGGAGATGAAGGCCTGGCTGGTTTCCACCACCCTCGAATCCCTCGATGGGCATGAGGAG